>JBHWRK010000134.1:0-6641 GCA_043426715.1 Trueperella sp.
GCCAGTTGTACCGCCAGGTGCATGGCTGGTTGGCTACGTTCGGAAAGGATAACCGCTGAAAGCATCTAAGTGGGAAGCCTGCTTCAAGATAACGTTTCCCTAACACGTTAAGTGTTGGGAGGCCCCCTATAGACCATGGGGTTGATAGGCCAGATGTGTAAGGGTGGTAACACCTTGAGCTGACTGGTACTAATTGGCCGACCACTTACCAAAAACATTTGTAACGAGAAGTTCGCATCTACTATACAATTCTGGGCCACCACACTTGTGGCAGCAGAACAACTAAATAACCACGCTATGTGGAAACCCCGTCTTTTTGGCGGTGGCAATAGCGGTGGGGAAACGCCCGGTCCCATTCCGAACCCGGAAGCTAAGCCCACCAGCGCCGATGGTACTGCACTCGAGGGGGTGTGGGAGAGTAGGACACCGCCGCCAGCAATTCAATTAAGAGGCCCGATCTTAGGATCGGGCCTCTTTTTTAATGCTCGCACTCTAAGTATCTTTAAGGCCGATGATGGAACCTCTCCGCACGCGGGGGAGGATAATTAGCGGGGATGAACCAGAGTTGAGGCTTTTCATTTCTGTGCGTCCTTCGCACCGTCGCGCCTGGTGGGTGTAGGTGCGAGCCCTGCTGTCAGCATACTCTCACGAAGAGAGTGGGCTGATAAGACGGGGTATCCGGTAGGCTTGGTACGGATACATAACCGCTGTTTGACAATTTACACCCAGAGGAAACCATGGCAGAAAATAATAACTTTGAGAGCTCTCGTGACGATGAGAGGAGATCCTCGGGGTGGACATCTGCCTCTGATGGACGCCGTGGACAGCAACGCGGTGGATCGAGTCGCGACGACCGTCGTCGGGGCGGTTGGAGTCGTGATGACCGTCGCGATGACCGTCGCGATGACCGCCGGGATGGTCAGCGTGGTGGTTGGGATCGTGACAATCGTGGCCGCCGTGATGGCCGCCGTGATGGCCGCCGTGATGGCCGCCGTGATGATCGCCGTGATGGCCGCCGTGATGATCGCCGTGATGGCCGCCGTGATGACCGTCGCGATGATCGCCGGGATGGTCAGCGTGGTGGTTGGCATCGTGACAATCGTGGCCGGCGTGATGATCGCCGGGATGATCGTCGGGGCGGTTGGAGTCGCGATGACCGGCGTGATGATCGCCGTGATGGTCAGCGTGGTGGTTGGGATCGTGACAATCGTGGCCGCCGTGATGATCGCCGTGATGATCGTCGGGGTGGATGGAGTCGCGATGACCGGCGTGATGATCGCCGTGATGACCGGCGTGATGGCAGGCGGGATGATCGTCGGGGTGGATGGAGTCGCGATGATCGCCGTGATGATCGCCGTGATGGCAGGCGGGATGATCGTCGGGGTGGATGGAGTCGCGATGACCGGCGCGATGATCGCCGTGATGGTCAGCGTGGTGGTTGGGATCGTGACAATCGTGGCGGGCGTAACTGGGATCGCGAAGATCGAGGTTGGAACAACCGTCGCGAGGTCGAGCCGAACTTGGCTGAAACCGATGATTACGGACGGCTCGAGATCCCGGATTCTATTACGCCTGATGCTCTCGACAAGGGAGCGCGTAAGCAACTTCGTTCTCTCACCAAGGACAATGCAGACCGTGTAGCGCGCCACTTGGTCTATGCGGGCGAAATGATGAACATTGATCCGGAAGTAGCTTATGAACATGCTCGTTCGGCGTACCAGAGTGCTGCACGTATTGACGTCGTTCGTGAAGCCCTAGGGCTCACAGCATACGCAACTGAGCGTTACTCCGAAGCACTTCGCGAACTTCGCACGTACAGGCGCATGAGCGATGATTACACGCACGTCCCGTTAGAGGCAGATTCCGAGCGTGGTCTGGGACGCCCCGAAAAGGCACTTCGTTTTATCGAGGGAATCCCGCTACAGCGTTTGAATGCCCAATCCCAAGTCGAGCTAGCTCTGGTGACCTCAGGTGCCCGCGCTGAAACCGGTGACTCGGAAGGCGGACTACGCGCGCTTGAGAAAATTCTCGTAGAGGGTCTGCCTGAAGAGCTCGCGGCACGAGTTCAGCTCATCAAGGCGGAGCGTCTTGACGAGCTTGGGCGAGCAGATGAGGCACAGGAACTTCGCGACACGTGGCAGCCTGTTTACGAGGATCAGGGCGGCGACATGATGGTCGACCTAGACGATGTGCTTGACGACCTTCCACGGGAAGACGAATTCGACGAATTTGAGGGTGAAGAAATCGCCATCGAACAGGGCGATATCATCGAGGACTCGTCAGACAAGGATGCCTTGGGTGAGGACAATACCCGTGGTGACGATCGTGATTCCGAGCTCGAAGCCGAAGACGCAGATGGCGGAGTCGATGAGGTTGATAAGGACAGCGTTTCTTCGCCGGACGGGGATGACGTAGACGAGTCCGGGGAAGAAGTTGACCTTGCAGAAACTGGCGCGTTCGATACACCTGACGAGGGCGTCGTCGTTGAACCGCACGACCTCACTGAAGATGACGTCGAGGCGCTCGATGGCCTTGACGAAGACGACATCGACGAGGCTCTCGAAGAAGATCTTAACCTCGATCTCAACGACATAGCCGATGACGATAAGGCCGATGAGGCGAACGAAGTCGCCGGACGGGATGATCTCGACGATCTCGGCGACGAACTCACAGACGAATTCGACGAAGAAACCGACAAGTAAGGACGGAATATGCGTAATTTAGGTACGAGTGATCACCCGCTAAGTGAGGTCAGTGATTACCTCTTCCTGGATCTCGATGGCGTGTGCTATCGCGGGTCTGCGCCGATTGAGAACGCACCTGAAGGCATTGAGGCCGCTAAGGCCAATGGCAACGAAGCAGCCTACATTACGAATAACTCGATGGCTTCGCCGCCAACCGTCGCTGACAAGCTCGGAACCGTGGGCATTTCGGCTGTGCCGGAGGAAATTTACACCTCGTCGAGGACGGGCGTGGCCCAACTGCTCGAGCACATCCCTGCAGGCTCGAAGGTGCTTGCGCTGGGAACGGAAGGTTTGCACTACGAGCTTGACAAGGTTGATTTCGACGTTGTTACGTCGGCTGATGACAATCCCGACGCAGTCTTGCAGGGTTTGCACCGCGACCTATCGTGGCGCGAGCTGTCCGAGGCTGCACTTGCTATCCGAGCCGGAGCTCTCTATGTGGCTACCAATCTCGACGCCACGCTCCCGCTTGAGCGCGGACAGTACTTGGGCTGTGGGTCGATGGTCGCTGCGGTCATTCATGCAACGGGCGTTCAACCGCTTTCATCGGGCAAGCCGGCTCCAGACATGTATCGACTGGCGATGAAGGAAACTGGCGCCAAGAATCCAATCTGCGTGGGTGACCGACTGGACACAGATATTGCGGGGGCCAATGCCGCTGATTTGCCGTCGCTGCACGTGCTAACCGGCGTGAACACGGCGAGGGATATTATGCTCGCCGAGGATCACGAGCGTCCGACTTTTCTTGGGTTAGACATGCTCGATCTCAACATTCAGATTCCACCAATTACGCAGGAGGGCGATGAATGGGTGTGTGCACAGGCTCGAGTCAGAGTGGATGGCGAGAAGATTTTCGTCGATGGGGCTGAATTGACGACGACGGAGCTCGGCTTGAACACATACCGCGCCCTTGTTGCTGCGATCTGGAACCTGATTGATTCTGGAAGCACTCGGGAGAACTTCGGATGGTTGCCGCAGTTCACTGTGGTGAGGGACGATGAGTAACCAGATCACTACTCCCAAGCCCGGAGGGTCGCACGAGCGAATCAACGTCGCCCAGACGCTCGATTCGCTGGCAACGAAGGATCGTAACGAGCAGATCTCGGATCTCGAGAAGATTCACCAGGAGCTGACTACGAGACTGAATCGGTCACAGGCGTAATGGCGAAGCTCATTCGAGTCGATGCGGAGTTGGTTCGCCGTAAACTCGCGCGTTCGCGTGCGGAAGCAGCGGATCTAATTCATTCAGGACATGTGCTGCTTGACGGGATGGTCGTCGCCAAACCTGCCCGTCAAATGGATCCTGCCCAGGCCTTGCTGGTCATGGAGAGTGCGCGCGATGATTATGCGTCCCGTGGCGCACACAAGCTTATTGGCGCACTTGATTATCTCGGAGATAATGCTCCGCAGATCAAGGGTGTTCGAGCTCTCGATGCCGGCGCGTCCACAGGCGGGTTTACCGATGTACTCCTCAGACGCGGAGCGGCCGAGGTCATTGCCGTCGACGTTGGATATGGGCAATTAGCGTGGCGACTACGCGAAGATCCCCGCGTAATCGTCATGGAGCGCACCAATGTCCGTCACTTGACGCCGGAGATGGTTGCACCGGCCCCCGATCTGGTGGTCGGTGATCTCTCGTTCATCTCACTGACGCTCGTCATCCCGGCGCTGGCTCGAGTGGCTTCGGACTCGGCTGACTTTCTTCTCATGGTCAAACCACAATTCGAGATTGGGAAAGAACGGCTAGGAGCAGGGGGAGTGGTCCGACACTCGCGAGATCACGTAGAAACGGTGGAAAAAGTCGCCAACTCCGCGCGTGAGGCGGGGCTATCTGTGCTTGCCGTGGCACCTTCACCGCTGCCAGGGCCGGCGGGAAATGTGGAATACTTTGTGCACATGAAAGCAGGCGGTACCGATCTTGGGGATAACCTGAGCGAGGCTATTGAGGACGCTGTAGCGGCAGGTCCTGCAGGAATCTCGACAAAGGAGAAGCGTTGACAGTTCGAGTTGGTATTCTCACGCACGCTTATCGAGATACTGCCGAGGCGTCCGCAGCGATCGCGTACGAAAGACTTACAGCTGCTGGAGGCGACGCGTTTTACGTCGAGGATGATTCGAATCTTGAGGGCGTCGACCTGATCCTCGTCATCGGTGGAGACGGCACTATTTTGAAGGCCGCGCAACTCGCCATGCCCTTTGAGACGCCCATTCTCGGAATCAACTTCGGCCACGTGGGATTCCTGGCGGAGGCTGAACCGTCATCGTTGCTCGACGTCGTGAATGCCATTATCGACGGCGAATGGACCGTGGATTCACGTCTGACCATCGACGTGACCGTAACCCGGCCCGATGGTACGTCCGACACTGGCTGGGCATTGAACGAGGCGTCGATCGAGAAGGGCCCAGAGGCACGAATGATTGAGACGGACATTGGTGTGGACGGCCGAGGCCTGTCGTCTTTTAAGGCCGACACCATCTTGCTCTCCACCCCGACCGGTTCCACCGCCTATAACTTCTCTGCCGGCGGCCCGATCGTTTGGCCCGATGTCGAAGCACTTTTGCTGACACCTATCGCCGCTCACGCGCTGTTTACTCGGCCCCTCGTGGTCAGCAAAGACTCCACTCTTGAGGTGGGCATTCGATCTGACAACGCCGTGGTCTGGCTTGACGGTAGACGTCGCCTTCAAGCCCCCATAGGTTCACGCATTACAGCGGTCAAAGGAGAACATCCGGCCCGGCTCGCGCGCCTTAACGATTCACCGTTCTCCGGACGCCTCGTGAAGAAGTTCCATCTGCCGGTTGAAGGGTGGCGCAGAAGCGCAAAGGACGAGGCGTGATTGACGAACTTCGGATCTCAAACCTCGGTGTGATCGAGTCTGCGCACCTTAACCTACGGGATGGTATGACGGCGATTACCGGCGAGACGGGTGCGGGCAAGACAATGGCGCTCACCTCGCTGTCCCTCCTGATGGGTGAGAAAGCCGACGCTTCGCGTGTGCGAGTGGGTGCCGAGCGCGCCGTGGTCGAGGGAACCTTCGTCGTCGACAAAGATTCGCCGGTTGTTGACATTGTGGAGAATGCGGGCGGAACCGTAGATACCGACGGCGATCGTGCGGTGATCATTGTTGCCCGGCACGTGCCGGCGCGCGGGAGGTCACGGGCTTTCGCGGGTGGGCAGAGTGTGCCGATGGCGGTGCTCGCCGACATTGCCGAGCTCCTCGTGACGGTTCACGGGCAGGCGGATCAGCTCAAACTTCGATCGACCCACCAGCAGCGTGCTGCTCTTGACCTCTTTGGAGGGCGGGACGTTGATGAAGCTCTCAAGGCTTACACTTTGGCATGGGACGAGCTTCGATATGCGCAGACGGAGCTCGATGAGTTTCGAACCGGCATGAAAGAGGCAGCCTCTGAACGGCTCGCACTCGAGGCACTCATCAAGCGCGTGGATGCCGTCAAGCCCGAGGTGGGCGAAGAAGACGAACTCAAAGCCCGTGCCCTCGTGCTAGAAAACGTCGAGGATTTACGGTCCGCAATGGCGCAATCCGTGAGTGGACTCGAGGGATCAGATAGCTACGGCGGGGCTCTACATGCGCTCGATTCCGCAGCTCAGATGTTACGCCAGGTCTCGGGCGCAGACGCTGAATTAGGGGATCTCAGCCGGCAACTGGAGGACGTGTCGGTCATCGCCTCTGACGTGGCCAACGTTCTCGGAATCAAGCTAGGTGAACTCGAAGCGGACCCCGAAGAATTGAACCGCATCCATGAGCGGCGGGCCGACCTTCGGCTTTTGCAACGCGATCTCGGTATGACGATTGAAGAGATATTGGAGCGTAGAAAATCGGCCGACTCCCGTCTGGCGTCCCTCGCATCGCCAGACGAGCACCTGGAAGATCTTGA
>JBHWRK010000135.1:0-7121 GCA_043426715.1 Trueperella sp.
ATACTCTTCCGCCACACCCAACCCTGCTGATGACTTCCGCTCCGACACCGGTTTCATCGTCGTCGTTAATGTCGAGGGCGACGATACTGGGGCGACCGAACACATCCAGGCCGCGACCAACACGTTTGAAACGAATATCCAAAAGGTCGACGACGCCGCCGAGGCGAACGTCAATTCCAGCGCGATTATTGAAGAAGGCATCCTCGACTTAGTAAAGACCGATCTTATTCGCGGCGAGGCCATCGGCTTGCCGGTCGCACTCTTGCTGCTCGTGATTGTGTTTGGCGGCCTCATCGCTGCTGGTCTCCCCCTCATCGGCGCGCTGACATCCATCGCTATTGGGATGGGCATGCTCTGGGTGCTCACGTACATCACCAATGTGGACACGTTTGTCCTCAATATCATTTCGATCATCGGACTCGCACTCTCCATCGACTACGGATTGCTCATCGTCTCGCGATATCGCGAGGAAGTGGCCGTTGATCTAGAAAAGCGTGGCCTGCCAACAGACGGTACCGAAATGCCCAATGATGTGGACGCTCTCGTTGACGAAGCGGTCGCTACCACGGTTGCTACCGCAGGTCGAACCGTGTCGTTCTCGGCGCTCACCATCGCATTCGCCATTGCCGGTCTCGTACTCATGGAGGCGCCCATGCTGAAGATGATCGGCATCGGAGGCGTGATCGTGACCGTCTTCGCTGTGTCCACAGCGGTGACCCTTGTGCCCGCTCTCATCAAGCTTCTGGGGCACAGGCTCGTCGAACCGTCCTGGCTATCGCAACGTAAGGGCTTTGGTGCGCTCGTAGAAAAGGTCGGGGATTCCGCCTCTGACGAGGGCTTCTTCTCGCGACTAGCCGCGTGGGTCCACGACCGTCCAGTTCCGATTCTGATCGCGGTAACCGCCGTACTACTCGTATTGGCTTCACCGATCAGGGATCTGGAGATGCGCCAGAACTTCGTCGAATACATCCCCCAGGATTCTTCTGCGGCCGTCGCCTACCAGGGCATGCAAGACTACCGCCCTGTTGCCACGCCGTCCGGCCAGATTGTGGCCGAGACTCTTCCCGAGGACACAGACGATCTCGTGACGTTCCTCGAGGGAATCGACGGAATGGACTGGGTATCGGAGCCGAGTTTGCTCAACGACAACGAAACTCTTATCGACTTCTACGTCGCGGCTGATGATCAGGTCGGCGACGAGGTGACGGACGTCGTCCATCAGATCCGAGATTATGAGGCTGGCTATGAGCTTAACGTTGGCGGACCGGCCGCACTGCAAATCGACTTCAACCAGTCCGTCATCGACGGTGCGCCTCTCGCAGCTCTCGTTGTGGTTCTCGCCGTCATGATCCTTCTGTTCCTCATGACAGGCTCGGTGATCGCGCCACTTAAGGCGCTCATCATCAACACGCTGTCCTTAGTTTCCGGCATGGGCGCCACGGTGTTCGTGTTCGAGCACGGGCTTCTCGGATTGCCAGAAACGCCCGGCCTCGAAACCTTCGTTGTCGCCGCTGCTATTGCATTCGGCTTTGGGCTTGCGATGGATTACGAGGTCTTCTTACTCGCGCGAATCAAGGAATTCTGGGATTTGGGCGACGATAACGACTCCGCGGTTGAGAAGGGCCTGCAGCGTTCGGGACGAATCATTACGTCCGCGGCTGCGATTATTATCGCCGTATTCATCGGATTCGTCTTCGGTGAGATGCTGGCAATTAAGCAGATTGGTGTGGCACTTGCCATCATCGTAACTATCGATGCGACTCTCGTTCGCATGCTCCTCGTCCCCGCGACGATGACCATCCTGGGCAAGTGGAATTGGTGGGCGCCTAAGCCGCTGAAGAAGGTCTACGAGAAGTTCAAGATTGTTCACTAGAACGCAGACTTGGCTTAAGCTTGGCGGCGGATCATGAACCATGGATTTCCAACGGGATCGGGACCTAGCTGAGTGGTCAGGTGGTGAGCCTTCCTGGCTCACCACCGCAGTTGCGACAATGTGAATGCGTATCTAGCCACACCGGTCACTTACAACGGGCCGAGGCCCGAACGTTAGCTACGGCAGATCGCCAGTCTGACAAAGCCAGCCTGGCAGCTCCACGATAAATACACCGTTGGGCTCAAGCGCTAGAAGACACTAGTAGAGGATCTTAAGCACAGCCTCCAGGAGCTCTCGCACAGCACGCCACCACACCGACAGCGATATGTGCCCGGGATATTCAAGCGCTACTAAAGGCGCACAGGCACCAAGCCGCCCACGCAAGAACCTCGAACCGCAATGAACGCCCAGTCCTTAAAAAACCGGGTTCCAGGTTTTCGATTATCGAACCTGCGAATCGACGAGAGGTCAGTTTAGAACTTGATAATTTTTTCGAGCTTCTCGGCGGTAAAACAATAAGTTGCACCGTCCGTCCACTGGCACTTCGCGCCATCCATAACGCGCTTGCCGCTCGTAACGTCGAACGTCGAGGAAACCTGCCCATCACGTCCGGGACCGAACACTGACACATACGGGTAGTCGACAACCCACAGACCCATACTTTCAGGAGACACTGGATCGAACGCTAGCCGCTCCCCCGTGTCGAGGGAAAAGCCGACTACGTCTGCGAACGCAGGTGCCACTGAGTCGCTATACAAGCGATCGAATCCGATGACGTCTCCAGATTCCCAGACGAACGCGTGGTCCGTACCGAGCTTTGCGGCACGGCGTGCGATGTCGCCCATGGTTTCTTGTGACCACCGCGGATTAATAGACATGTGGAGCGACGGACCGACCTCGATTTTGTCCGTCTCCGAGCCGTCCAGATCGAAGATTGTTACCGTCGTCGGCTGAACCTCGCTGACGGAGATACTCCCGCCGTCGACGATGACGAATCCATCCAACAGCGGCTGACTAATCTGTGCGATGGCAGGAGGGTTCAGCCATGGCGAATTTTGAAGGAGTACCTCATGGTCGACGAGTACTTGGATGTTATCGGGAAAGGCACCGCTCGATCGTTCGATCCTTGTTCCATCTGGCAGCTTCGAATGCCGGCCGTCGAAGGTTGCGATAACGTCTCCATCGGGTATATCTGCAGGCGCACCGCTGGCGTCGGCCTCGATGAGATCAACACGATCGAGATGCGCAACCGCGAAATAGATCGAATCAACAGCCTGAGACTGACCCCGAGAGTCATCTCCTGGTTCACCTTCAGTGTCAATCTCGGCCATGGTGTGCCCTTCGACAGTCACACCCTCGAGTTCCGTGCTATTGCCGGCCGAGTCGAACGCCACGGCCGTCTGCGTGCCTGTTGAGCACAGCACGTTCGCGCCGGCGGCAGTACATTGGGTCACGTCATTCGCGAGCGTCACCGACCACGCAAGATCATTTGTCTCGGTATCAAAGCCATGCACCGTATTGGCTATGGGAACGACAACGACACCATCCGCCTCGGCGATCGACAGGACATTCGTCGTCGCGTAGGCATCGCCGAGGTCAAGCGGTACGCTCCATTCAGTCGTCAACGAGGAGGAACATCCCGTAACCATCAAGCTCGTGGTCGTCAACGCGGCCGCTAGCCGCAAGAGCTTACTCATACCTTATCCTGAAGCTCCTTAAATGGCTCGACGCTCCCGTTGATGAGACCCCCATCGTGGTGAATGCCGAGCCTGCGATAAAGACGCATGGCCCCCTCATTCCACGCCCATACACCGAACTGCACATAGTCGACGATCTTGAGCGAGAAATTCACTGCGCCCACCATGGTCGCGCCACCGTAGCCTTGACCGCGATAGGCCGGTACGGTGCCAAGCCCTTCGAAGTTCATTCCCTCGGATTGCGTGGATCCCATGACGGTGGCGATGTTGCCGTCGTCTGCGCGCAAAATGAACCAATCGAGTTTGCCGAAACGGTCGACGGCACCCGTGATTGGATTCGACACGACGAGCGCCTCGCGCACCTCATCTGCCACGGCTTCAAGTTCGGGCGAATCGGCCCGCAAAAGCTCGACGTTCTCGCAGTTGGGAACCTTCTTCAGCGGCTCGTCAATCCAGAAAAAGTCCCACGCGTAACCCCAGTGCGGGCCGAACGAATCGCGAAGATCGGAGTCTAACGCTCCGTAAATATCGCGGTTCATCATCGTCCGCACGGGAGTAATGCCTTCACGTTTGAGTTCGTGAAGGGCGCGGATGCCACGGGCAGGCGCACCGTACATGACCAGTGTCTGCCCGTGGTGTCCGTCCAACAAAACGAGTCCTAGGTCTGGTTCTTCCACAAGCTTGATCGGCTCGCTTTCAAGGCCATGTTTCCATGCCGAGAACCGCCAAAATGCGGACTGTGCTCCTAGCACCTAGGCGTCCTTTGCCGCTGACTCACCCTTGGCGTCGCCCGACTCTGCGGCGCTGTCTTCCTTGTCGCCCTTCTTCTTGGGCTTGGCATCCACGCCGGCTTCCTTACGTTGCTCGGGCGTAATCGGTGCTGGCGCATCAGTCAGTGGATCCCAGCCATTACCAATCTTCGGGAATGCAATGACGTCGCGGATCGACTTGGCCTTGACGAGCAGTGAAATGATGCGATCCCAACCAAAGGCAATGCCGCCATGCGGAGGTGCGCCGTACTTAAACGCTTCGAGCAGGAAGCCGAACTGCGTCCGCGCGGTCTCCTCGTCGATTCCCATGATGTTAAAGACCCGCTGCTGAACGTCACCGCGGTGGATACGGATCGAGCCGCCACCAATCTCGTTGCCATTACAGACGATGTCGTACGCTGAGGCGAGTGCGTTGCCCGGATCCTGATCGAAGTTGTCGATCCATTCCGGCTTCGGCGAGGTAAAGGCGTGGTGGACGGCAGTCCACTTACCGCCACCAACTGCTACGTCACCCTCTTCTTCCGCTTCGGCGGTGGGCTTAAACAGAGGTGCATCTACGATCCAGACAAACGACCAGGCATCTTCGTCAATAAGACCACAACGCTTGCCGATCTCAAGGCGGGCCGCACCGAGCAGGTCTCGTGACGCGGCGGGCTTGCCAGCGGCGAAGAAGATCGCATCGCCGGGCTGAGCGCCAGTGATTTCCGCGAGGCCTTCGCGTTCGTCGTCAGAAATGTTCTTAGACACGGGGCCGCCCATGGTTCCGTCCTCGAGAACGGTCACGTATGCGAGGCCGTGTGCTCCGCGTGCGCGTGCCCATTCCTGCCACTTGTCGAACGCGCGGCGGGGTTGAGAGGCACCGCCCGGCATGACCACAGCGCCCACATATTCGTTCTGGAACACGCGGAACGGAGTGTTCTTAAAATACTCGGTGAGGTCGACTAGCTCCTGGCCGAACCGAAGATCAGGCTTATCGGTTCCAAAACGCTCCATGGCCTCTCGATATGGCATGTGCGGAATCGGAGTTTCGATCTCGTAACCGATGAGTTGCCAAATTTCCTTCAGGACATCTTCGGCAACGGCGATCACGTCTTCTTGCTCGACGAAGGACATCTCCACGTCGAGCTGCGTGAACTCTGGCTGGCGATCGGCGCGGAAGTCCTCATCTCGGTAGCAGCGCGCAATCTGGTAGTAACGCTCCATGCCACCCACCATGAGGAGTTGCTTGAACAGTTGTGGCGATTGCGGTAGCGCATACCACGAGCCGGGAGCGAGGCGTGCCGGAACGATGAAATCGCGTGCGCCCTCTGGCGTCGAACGGGTCAGCGTCGGGGTCTCGACCTCGACGAAGTCATGTCCATCAAGCACTCGGCGAGCCGCCTGATTGACCTTCGCGCGCAGACGAAGCGCATGTTGCTGGGGCGAGCGGCGCAGGTCGAGGTAGCGATACTTCAGGCGTACCTCTTCATTGACCGAGCTGGAATCTTCCGCGTGGTCCGAGACTTGGAATGGGAGTGCCGCAGCGGAGTTGAGAACCTCCACGTCGGTTGCTTCCACTTCGATATCGCCCGTGGGGATGGCCGCATTTGCGTTGCCCTCGGGTCGCTCGTTGACCGTTCCGGTCACCTTGATGACGAACTCACTGCGAAGCTCGTGAGCAACCTCTTCGCGAATGGTGACCTGTGCGATTCCGGAGGCGTCGCGCAGATCGATGAAAGCAATACCGCCATGGTCGCGGCGTCGATCAACCCAACCCGTGAGCGTGACTGTGGAACCGATATCTTCTTTGCGCAGGGAACCTGCCATGCGGGTGCGAAGCACTCTTACCCCTTTTCATCTATGCGTCACCCGCGAGACGAGCGGGCGGTGCCAGTCGCGAGACGGGCGGCAAGCACGCCCTTTACTCTACGCACCATCTGCCGAAAGATCACACTGCACCACAGTTGCGTTTCCAACACTGTGTGGCAAGATTCTTGCGTGAGAGAAAGCCGGAAGAAAAAACAGCGAATAAGCCGCAGCCTTGAACAGTGGTTGACGATCCTCTCAGTGACCCTAATTACCCTTGTCGCGTTCGAAACGTTAGCTGTTGCAACGGCCATGCCCTTCGTCGTCGACATTCTTGATGGACAGCACCTGTATGCGCTCGCATCAGGGGTCGCGCTCGCGACCCAGCTCATGACGACAGCGCTCGCCGGTCCGTGGACGGACGCCAAAGGACCAAAACCGTCCTTCTACACAGGCATCGCGCTGTTCATCGCTGGCCTGACGGTCGCCACAATCGCACCCAACATCGAAGTGATCGTTCTCGGCCGCGCAATCCAAGGTCTCGGCGGCGGCTTGATGATCGTGCCTTTATACGTATTCGTCGGAAATTACGTGGTTCCCGAACGCCAACCGAGGATCTTCGCGTGGTTCTCCGCCGCGTGGGTCGTTCCCTCGCTCATCGGACCATTTGTAGCCGGATTCTTCGTGGAGCATCTCAACTGGCGCCTCGTATTCGGCATCGTGCCCGTCCTCATTGTGCCGATCCTGCCTCTGCTCGTTACTAAGTTCCGCAAGTTCCACGACCTTCACCCGCCTCGACCCTTCGGCCGCCACCGACGCGTCATCTTTTTTGCGGCGACGACGGGCGTCGCCGTGGCTGGCATCCAGATCCTGTCCGGTTTTCGCGGAGACAGTTTCGGATGGCCGATCATTTTCGGCGTCGCAGTCTTGTCCGCTCTCGCCTTCGTGTTAGTACGTCCGCTTCTACCGAAGGGCACGCTAACTGCCAGGTCTGGC
>JBHWRK010000136.1:0-13594 GCA_043426715.1 Trueperella sp.
GGTGTGTTTTTCGAATTCGTCGAGTGTGCCGTACTCGGAGGCAATGGCCGTGAAGTTCGAGACGTCGTAACCACCATCGCGCTTGGGCGAGGGGTAGAACGGGGGAATCCACAGGCAGTCGATGCCAAGCCACTGAAGATAGTCCAAATGATCGATGAGGCCACGAAGATCCCCCTGGCCAGAACCCATGGAATCACCAAAGGCTCGGAGCAGGACCTCGTAGAAGACGGCCGTCTTAAACCAGTCCGGATCGTCACTGAGACCTGGGCGGTGGCCATGGTCAGTGACGGCCACGGACTGCGGAAGAGCGTGTGGAGATAGGTGCACTAGAGAACCTTCACTGAGAGGATATGGGCGACCTGACCTTGTGGGTCGAGGCTGACGTAGGGGCGGTCGTTCCAGTGGAACGACGCGCCGGAGAGTTCATCATAAACCTCGATTGCTGGTGCGCCATCCCAGCGAGGCGACGTTCCGAATGCGCCGAGATCGAGTTCGATCGTGGCGCTGTGTGCCTCATAGGGATTGAGATTGAGAACGACGATGACCATATCAACCGAACCGTCCGGAGACTCCTCGGGTTTTGTGACCTTGGAGAAGCACAGGATGTTGTCATTGTTCGTCGGATTGATTGTTACGTTGCGCAAGCGGCGCAGGGCGAGGTGCTTGTTGCGAATCTCGTTGAGCTTGCCCAGCAGGTTGGAGATACCCAGTGCCTCTCCGGCTGAGTAGTCGCGGTCCTTGTACTGGTACTTCTCGTTGTCGATCTGCTCTTCGGCACCCGGGCGGGCTACGTTTTCAACGAGCTCGTAGCCGTTGTAAATGCCCCACGTGGGCGAGCCGGTCGCTGCGAGGATCGCGCGAATCGCGAAAGCGGGCACGCCACCGCGTTGCATGTACGGAGTGAGGATGTCGTGAGTCGTCGGCCAGAAGGCCGGACGGACACGCGAATCCGATTCGTGCGAGAGCTCCCACAGGTAGTCCTCGATTTCTTTCTTTTCATTACGCCACGCAAAGTAGTTGTACGACTGGTGGAAGCCAATCGCGCCGAGGGTCTGGAGCATCGGGGGTTTCGTGAACGCCTCGGACAGGAAAATGACGTCTGGGTAGTTCACGCGGAAGTAGGCGAGTAGACGCTGCCAGAACGGAAGCGCCTTCGTGTGTGGGTTGTCCACGCGGAACAGGGTCACGCCGTGACTGACCCACAGCTCGAGCACTCGCTTGATCTCCTGGTAGATGCCCTCTGGATCATTGTCGAAGTTCAGTGGGTAGATATCCTCGTACTTCTTCGGTGGATTCTCGGCGAAAGCGATCGTGCCATCCGCGCGAGTGGTGAACCACTCCGGGTGTTCCTTAACCCACGGGTGATCCGGCGACGCCTGAAGCGCGATATCGAGAGCTACCTCCATACCAAGCTCTTTGGCGCGGGCCACGAACTTATCGAAATCGTCGAAGGTGCCGAGGTCCTTGTGGATGGCATCGTGGCCGCCGTGCTCGTTACCGATTGCGTAGGGCGAGCCCGGATCCTCCGGCTTCGCAACCAACGTATTGTTGCGCCCCTTGCGGTTCGTGTAGCCAATGGGGTGGACCGGCGTCAGGTAGATGACGTCGAAGCCCATGCCGGCGATTCGGTCAAGATCCTTTGCGGCGGTCTCAAACGTGCCGGAGATCCACTTCTTCTTCTCCTTGTCGTAATACGAGCCCACTGTGCGTGGGAAGATCTCGTACCACGAGCCAACGAGTGCCTTCTCACGATCGACTGCCACAGGGTAACGCGCCGACTCAGTGAGCGAATCGCGAAGTGGATAGGTTTCGAGTGCTGCGAGAACGTCGTCGGACGTTGCTGCTGCGAAGCGGAGCGTCTTCGACACGCGCTTGCGCTTCATCACCTGAACGGCGTCGTCAAGTACATCCCACTCGTCCGAATCCGCAGGCATGTTTTCCATCGCGCGGCTGAAGAGTTTTTCGCCTTCGAGGAAAACGAGATCCACATCAACGTCCGCATCCAGCTTGAGCTTGGAATCATGGAACCACGTGGCCATCGGATCAGACCAGGAGCGGACGAAGAATGTGTAGTTACCCGTGGTCGTCGGGGTGAGCCAGCCCTTGTAAATGCTCAGACCCGGGTGACTATCGTGCATGATCGCTTCTTGGACCTCGTTACCCTCGGGATCGACGAGCACGGCGGCCGCGCCGAACTGGTCGTGTCCTTCGCGGAACACAGTCGCAGTAACGGGGAAGGCCTCGTTCTCAGTACCCTTGGCTGGCCAACGCCCATTCTGGATAACGGGCTGGACGTCAACGATCGGGATACGACCGATCGGCGCAAAGTCTGCGGGCTCGGGCTTAGCGATCGGATCAGTGAATCCCGGAGGTGTTGGCTCGGAGGGCGCTGTGGCCTTTGCTGGAGCCTTCGGTTCGGGTGTTGTCTGAGCCTTGGCTGGCTCTGCCTTCTTCGCGGGGGCGGCCTTTGCGGGTGCCTTGGCTGGTTCTGCCTTCTTCGCGGGAGCGGCCTTTGCGGGTGCGGTCACAGCCTGAGCGGGAGTCTGCGCGACCGCAGGCTGTTCTGCTGGAGTCGCCGGCGGCTTTTTAGCCACGGGGGTGCGCTTGGCGGGCGCCTTCTTCACAGACGGAGCCTTTTGAGCCGGCTCCTTTGCCACGGGAGTCTTTGCCGCGGGAGTCTTTGCCGCGGGTGCCTTAGTAGCTGCAGTCCTCGTTACGGCTGGCTTAGCCGGTGCCTTACGTGCCGGAGTCTTGGCTGCGGGCTTTTTCGCAGCTGGCTTCTTTGCCGTCGACTTTGTGGTTTGCGTGGCTTGAGATTCGTCCTTGGGCGCCGTCTTTGGAGTGACCTTCTCATCCATGGATGCTGCCTTTTCTTCTCGTTGGGGAGACTTCGCCGCAGACGATGCGATCTGAGTCTTCGGTGGGGGAGTTTTCTCAGCTTTAGCCCCCGTCACAATGGGCTTCTTCGCAGGAGCATCTGGAGTTGGCGCCGCTGGTGGTTTCGGTGAAGATTTCGCGGGCGGCGCCGATTTGCGGACAGAGTTCCTCGACTTCGCGCTAGAAGCGCCTGACTTGGGGGTTTCAGCGTTGGTAGTCACGCATTTGATCCTATAAGAAAACGGCGTATTTATCGCCGTCTTCACTCAGCACGAAATCGCAGGTCACGACTTGACTGTGACTAGAGTCGGCGAAGTTTAACGACGACGGAGCCCGACCATAGTCCTTCATGCCACCACCCGTGGAGACGGGCCGCACCAGCTTGGGAAGGGCGCTAAAACGCGTGTAACAGACCATTTTCAGGCATGTATACGCCAAGGGCGTGCGCTGAACGTGGCTTAGGTAGAGAAATAGCACCTCGTAAAGGCGATGAAACTTCATTCCCTTACGAGGTGCTATTTCTTTATGTGTCGAAGATTAGATCTTCTGCGGCTCGATCTTCCAGACCTCTGTCGCGTAGTCACGAATCGTGCGATCAGATGAGAAGCGGCCAGACTCGATAATGTTCTTCCAGACCATCGAAGCCCAGTGGCGGCGATCCGCGTAATAATCGGCAGCCATCTTGTCTCGTGTCTCGCGGTAGTCCGCGAAGTCACCGAGGACGTAGTACTCGTCAGCACCGCCCCAATCGCCGACCATCAGCGAGTGGTGCAGGTCGTGGAATAGTCCCGTTCCGCCGTCGTCGAGAGTACCGTCAACCAGGGCGTCGATGACGCGCTGGAGGCCAGGGACCTCGGCTGCGGTCTGGCGGGGATCGTAGGTCTTGCGAAGCTCGGGAAGTTCGTCTTCCTCGGCACCGAAGATGTAAGCGTTGTCGTGGCCGACCGAGTCAACGATCTCAACGTTAGCTCCGTCCATCGTGCCAAGCGTGAGCGCACCGTTCATCATGAACTTCATGTTGCCCGTGCCAGATGCTTCCTTGCCGGCAGTGGAAATCTGCTCGGAGACATCGGTGGCTGGGATGATGTGCTCTGCGGGGGAGACATTGTAGTTCTCCACGAAGACCACCTTGAGGCGGCCATCCACATCCGGATCGTCGTTGATGAGGTCGCCGATCGTGTTGATCAGCTTAATGATCGCCTTTGCGCGGACGTAGCCAGGTGCTGCCTTCGCGCCGAAGATGAACACCCGTGGCGGAACGACCATCGACGGATTGTCCTTGATCTGGAAGTACAGATCAAGGATGTAGAGCGCGTTGAGTAGCTGGCGCTTGTACTCGTGTAGGCGCTTGATCTGTGTATCGAAGATGGCGTTCGGGTCGATCTCGATGCCTTGACGGTTCTTGATCCACTCGGCGAAGTCGACCTTGTTGGCGTGCTTGATCTCGTTGACGCGGTCGAGGACCGACGTGTCGTTGAGGTAGCCTTCGAGCTCCTTGAGCTTGTCGAGATCTCGCACCCACTCGTCTGAACCGATGAGTTCCGTGAGAAGCTCCGACAGGCGGGGGTTGCACTGGTCGAGCCAGCGGCGCGGCGTGACACCATTGGTCTTGTTGTTGAACTTCTCGGGCCACAACGTGTACCAATCGTTCAGCGTCTCAGCCTTTAAAATCTCCGTGTGGAGTGCGGCAACACCGTTGATCGAGTAGGCGGCGTAGCAGGCGATCCATGCCATGTGGACTCGGTTGCCCGACACAGGCGCGAGGTAATCAATCTTGCCCGCGTCCAAGCCCTCTTCAGCCATTTCCTCACGGAAGCGACGGTCGATCTCGCGCACAATTTCGAGAATGCGCGGGAACAGGCGCTCGAAGATGGGGATCTCCCAGGTTTCGAGTGCTTCAGCCAGAACCGTGTGGTTCGTGTATGCGAAGGTGCCCTTGATGATTTCCCAGGCGTCTTCCCACGTGTAGTCGTGCTCATCGAGAAGAATTCGCATGAGCTCTGGAATCGCAAGAACCGGGTGAGTATCGTTCAGCTGGACCGAGTTGTACTCGGCGAACTTCGTCAGATCGCCGCGCTGCTCGATCTCGTTGGAGACGATCTGCTGGAGCGATGCGGAGACAAAGAAGTACTGCTGACGAACGCGCAAGATCTTGCCCTCGAACGAGGAATCGTTCGGGTAGAGCACGCGCGAAATATCAGACACGCGCTCGCGCTCGATGATCGCGCCGGTGAAGTCCTGTGAGTTGAACGCGTTGTAATCGAAGTCGTCCATGGGCTCGGCCTTCCAGAGGCGGAGCGTGCCCACGTTGTCCGTACCGTAACCGGTGATCGGCATGTCGTAAGGAATTGCACGGACCTTCAGGTCGGCGTAGTTCACCAAGACCTGCTCTTCTTCACGTCGAATGACGAAGGGGTAGCCCTCTTCCATCCACGGATCCGGCTTTTCACCTTGGAAGCCGTCTTCGAAGAACTGCTTGAACAGGCCGTAGCGGTACAGAATGCCGTAACCGCGAACCGGGAGGTCCTGAGTGGCTGACGAATCGAGGAAGCATGCTGCGAGTCGGCCAAGGCCGCCGTTACCTAGAGCGGCGTCATGCTCTGCTTCGAGGACGTCGGATAGGTTCTGGCCGTATTGTGCTAGGGCGTCGCGAGTTTCCTCGATCTTGCCTAGATTATTCAGGTTATTGAGCAGCGCGCGTCCCATGAGGAACTCGGCGGAAAAGTAATGCTGCATGCGGCTGGCGTTGTACACGTCTTCCGTCTTCTGCCAGTTTTCTGCAAGCGCGGAGACGACGGCGGAGGCGGTGCCCTGCCAATACTCCATTAGCGTGGCAGAGTGTGCATTTTTACCGGAGACCGAGCGGACCTGGCTTCCGATTGCTTTAGTGATATCGGCGTGAGTCAATGAAACCCCTTTGTGCGAACACATGAAAAATCATGTCGGACATTTAACAATGTTAGCCAAGTATTTATCTAGGCCAAATCACGATCGCCCAATGTAACCAAATAGCCAGAACCCACAACGTGGTTTAGTAGACCATTCCGAGCGCTGCATGCACTTCAGCCAGCGTGTTCGTGGCCTGTTCGCGAGCGCGTTCGTTACCTCGAGTCAGAACGGACTCGAGGTAAGCCTGGTCATTTGCAAGCTCTGCGCGGCGCTCACGCACGGGCGCCAGGTGCTCGTTGAGCGCCTCGGTGACCACGGCCTTCAAGGTTCCGCCACCGCCGTCGCCAATCTCGGCCGCAATCTCATGCGGATCGCGCCCGGTCGCAAGGCCTGCCATTAACAGGAGGTTCGATACCTCCGGGCGGTTCTTAGGGTCGAACGTAATATTGCGATCCGAATCCGTTACGGCCCTGCGAATAAGCTTGGCCGTCTCATCGGCGCTCATGCCGAGCTCGATCGTGTTGCCCTTCGACTTACTCATCTTCGTGCCATCGAGACCAAGCACATTTTCAGCTTCGGACAGTAAAGCCTGAGGCCTCGGGAAAACTCGCGCTTCGCCGTCGTGCCCATAACGTGCCTCGAAGCGATCGGCGATGACACGCGTCTGCTCAAGGTGGGGGAGCTGGTCCTTGCCCACGGGCACGAGGTTGGCCTTGCAGAATAAAATGTCAGCTGCCTGATGCACTGGGTACGTCAGTAGCAAACCGGACATCGGGCGATCGCCCGTCGCGTCCAACTCCGCTTTGACGGTGGGGTTGCGGCGCAACTCCGCCTCCGAGACCAGCGAGAGGAACGGCAGCATGAGCTCGTTCAGCTCGGGCACCTGCGAGTGCGCGAAAATCGTGGTATCCGTTGGATCCATGCCAATCGCAAGATAGTCCGTGAGAAGCGAGTAGACGCGCTCCTTGAGCGGGCCCGTGTCATCACGGTCGGTGATCACTTGGTAGTCAGCGATCAGCACCCATGTATCAACACCGCGGCGCTGAATGTCCACCCAGTTGCGCAACGCGCCAAAGTAGTGACCAATGTGCAGGTTACCGGTGGGGCGCGCGCCAGTCAGCACGCGGAACTCCGACGGGTCCTTATCGATCGCCGCGTCGATCTTCGCGCTCACCTGGCGCGCGTGCTCGAGCGAGGCATCGGTGATGTCGAGGTTTGCGGTGTTGTAAGTCATGCCTCCATGGTACGGAGGAATCTTCGCCGCTGAAAATCAGCGTGACCAGAGTCGCTTAATGTGGTTCCACGACGACGGTCTTGCGATTCACGCTCGAAGCGAGGCGTTGGGATGGGTACGGCTTATCGAGGGTTCGCGAAGAAGAGTGTCAATGACAGCGGGGCGACCCGGGTGGTGGCACCCGGCGCATAAATCTCTGTGATCATGCGGGGTTTTTCCCAGGGTGAGGACCACTCAAGGCGGAACGGCGTGCCACGACCCTTGGGGAGCGTGACCACGCGAGAATCGGGGTGACCGTTAATGACGATGAGGGCATCGGCGTCCTGGCCGAATCCGGAACGGAGTGCCTGGAGCAGACGGACGTTTGGATCGAACCACTTGTAGTCCGGGATTTGGTGACCGGTGTGGTCGAGCCATTCGATGTCCATGATGGCGTCGCCTTCTTCGACGGCTCCCGTGTAGAAGCTGTTTGGGCGAAAGACGCGATGGTCTCGGCGCAGTCGGAGCAGATAGGCCACTGTCTCGAACATGTTGCGCTGGTGCTCGTCGAGATCCCAGTCGAGCCAAGACAGCTCGTTGTTTTGGCAGTAGGCGTTGTTGTTGCCTTGCTGGGTCTTCATGATCTCGTCGCCAGCAGCGATCATCGGGGTGCCGCCAGCGAAGATGAGCGAGGCAAAAAGGTTGCGCATAGATGTGCGCCGGGCCGTGAGGATCGCCGGATCGGAGGTTTCGCCTTCGGCGCCGTGGTTCCACGAGCGATTGTTATCCGTGCCATCGCGGTTGTGTTCGCCGTTAGCCTCGTTGTGTTTGTGGTTGTAGGCGGTGAGGTCGTACATCGTGAAGCCGTCATGAGCGGTGATGAAGTTGACGGTGGAGTACACACCTCGTCCGCCCGGCACGCGCCCGTGACCGAATAGATCCGCCGATCCCGCGAGGCGTGTGGCCAGATCGCGTTGGTCGCCGCCGTGCCCGCCGTGCAGGATCGACGCCGGTTCGGTAATCCAAAAACTACGTAAGGTGTCGCGGAATCGATCGTTCCAATCTGCCGTCGGCGCAGGGAACTGACCCGTCCGCCAGCCGCCGTGTCCCATGTCCCACGGCTCGTTGATGAGCTTGACGCGGGAGAGCACAGGATCGGTGGCCATGGCCACGTACAGCGGATGGTTGTGGTTGAACGAGTCGCCTTCGCGTGCGAGTGTCACGGCCAGATCGAAGCGGAAACCATCCACTCCGATCTTTTGAACCCAGTAGCGCAGCGAATCGAGCGTCAGCTGTAAGACGGGGTAGCGCCGGAAGTCAAAGGTGTTACCGGTGCCGGTGGAGTCGATGAGCTCGCCAGGACGTGAGGAACTGTGGCGGTAATACATCGAATTGTCGAGGCCTCGGAACGAGACGGTTGGCCCATCGCCTCCTGCTTCGCATGTGTGGTTGTAGACCACGTCGAGGATGACTTCGATGCCTGCTTCGTGCAGGAGCTTGACCATGCCACGCACCTCGTCGATGACAGCCTGCGGGCCGGCGGCAATACTCGATGCCATCGCGTATCTTGGCTCCGGAGCGAAGAAGTTGAGCGTGGAGTAGCCCCAGTAATTCTCTTTGCCTTGCATCGTGAGGAATGGTTCGCTCATCTTCGACTGGATAGGCAGGAGCTCGATCGCCGTGATACCCAGCGACTTCAAGTAGTTGATTGTGACGGGGTGGGCCACGCCGGCGTAGGTGCCACGCAGCTCTTCCGGGACGCCCTCGAGACGCTTGGTAAGTCCAACCACGTGGGCTTCGTAGATGACGGTCTTGTCCCAGGAAATGTAGGGGTGGTGGTCAACATCGCTGGGTTCCTCGATGATCACTCCCAGCGCGTTGACATTCGATGAATCGCGATCATCGACACCAAACCCGGGCTTCGGATTGAGACCGGCATCCACACTGTGCGAAAAGAGCGCGGGATGAAGTTCAGGTTCTCGGGTAATTGCGCGAGCATACGGATCAAGGAGGAGCTTGGCCGGATTGTGGCGTAGCCCCTGATCGGGATCCCATCGCCCATGGACGCGGAAACCATACGGTTGGCCTGCTCTAATACCGGGAATGTGCCCGGCCCAGACGCCGTGCCTGCATTTGTTGAGGCTGAAGCGGCGCTCTGAAGAGTGCGAATGGAAATCATCAACGAAGCACACTTCGACGGCCGTTGCATGCGAAGCAAACACCGCGACGTTGACACCCTGTGCAGTGAGGTGTGCACCAAGACGGCTCGGGCCGCTGAGCGGCAGGCTCGGCTCGGGTTCTCGCGCGGTGTAGCGCGAAACTTGGGTCGTTGATTGAAGGGTAGTCACGCCTCTATTGTGGCAGGTTATGCGGTAATTCGGAAAATGGCACCGGCCTGCTGCAAGAGTGTCGGTTCCACTTAGTATTGTGAAGCGGGAGGAGAAGCTATGTATGGAAAATTAACCGAGCCGCGGCTGATCCCCGATCGGGATGCGGTAACTCGCCTAAATCCCGTCGCCGCGCGTGAGCACCCGGCGGCGCGCTACTTACTGGTGCGCGGGGATTCGGTCTCGGCATCAGATCGTGCGCTCGCCTACTGGGATCGCGCGCAGGTCGCGGCGCTTGGCGACCCGCCGTCGTCTTACCTTGGGCAGTTTGACAACATTCCGTACTTTGCTGTGGACGTGGGGCATTTGACTGTGGACGACGTTTGGTCCCCCGAACTTGCCAGCGTCACTTTCACTGGCTTCTACGGCTTGGGACCGTACTTGTCGGAGGCCGAAGCGAGCCTTGCAATGAGCTCGATCGCGCTGGTGAACTGGCAGACGAGGTCCAAGTTCTGCGCGATGTGTGGCACACCCACTGAACTTGTGGCCTCCGGGTGGGAACAGCGCTGCGAGAACAATCATATGGTCTTTCCGCGGATGGATCCGGCTGTCATTATGGCGATTCACGATTCGCACGATCGCATTCTGCTTGGCCGCAATCGAGCGTGGCCCGAGGGACGGTTTTCCACGCTCGCTGGCTTTGTTGAGGCGGGGGAGACGATTGAAGATGCCGTGCGCCGTGAAGTGCGTGAGGAAGTAAAGATCGAGGTGGGGCGCCTCGAATATTTCGGTTCCCAACCGTGGCCATTCCCGCGTTCGCTCATGCTCGGCTTCCACGGGTGGCTGGCCGAGGAGAACCAAGAAATTCAGGTGGATGGCGTGGAGGTAGTGGACGCTCGGTGGTTTACCCGCGCTGAGGTTAAGGCGCACTATGACACCAATCCGGATCTTGTGCCTGGCCTGACATCAGTGGCACGAGCCTTGATTGAAGACTGGTATGGCGGTCCGTTGCAGGACTCACCTACAGGCGACGCGCGAGGAGATGGGGAGTAAGTGGAAGAGGAACTTCTCGTACATCTCGACGAACGCCAGCGGATCGTAGCCGAAAACGTTAACGGGCCAATGGCCGTACTTGCGGGCGCAGGAACAGGCAAGACTCGCGCGATTACCTATCGGATCGCGCACGCCGTGCATTCGGGACAGCACGATCCGCGCAACATTCTGGCTGTCACATTTACGTCCAAGGCAGCCAGTGAAATGCGCTCGCGGCTACGTGATCTTGGCGTAGGCAACGTCCAGGCCCGCACTTTCCACTCGGCGGCACTTAGCCAGCTCAGATATTTCTGGCCCAATGCGATCGGTGGGTATGTGCCTGAGATTCGGGAATCGAAGATGCCGCTCGTCTCGCAGGCTGCGGGGAGTCTAGGCATGGACGTCGATCGAATCGCAATCCGTGATCTGGCGTCAGAGATTGAGTGGTCAAAGGTCTCGCTCATTTCGCCCGGCGACTATGTTAAGCGAGCCGAGGCCGAGGGCCGCCCTCACGTGGCCGAATATTCACACGCCGAAATTGCTGCACTCATCAAGGCATATGAAGAGGTGAAGACGGAGCGCGCTGTTATCGACTTTGAGGACGTCATTATCATCCTCATCGGCATCATGCGCGACCGCCCCGACATCACACGGCGCATCCGCGAGCAGTACAAGCACTTCGTGGTGGATGAGTACCAGGACGTCTCGCCTATGCAACACCGTCTGTTACAGCTGTGGCTTGGAGACCGGCGCGACCTGTGCGTCGTGGGCGACGTCTCGCAGACCATTTACTCTTTTACCGGCGCGTCCGCGCGATACCTTGAAAACTTCAAGGACGAGTACCCTCGCGCCCGCACGGTCAAGCTCAACCGTGACTATCGATCCACACCCCAGATCGTTGACCTCGCTAATGCAATGATTGAACCGATTCGTTCCCCGGCGTCGGTAGAACTGGTCTCGGCAATGAAATCCGGGCGGCCCGTGCACTACAAGGAGTACAACGACGACGCCGACGAGGCGGCGAACGTCGCGGGCGAGATTTTGAACCTGCGCGAAGCGGGCGTGCCGCTATCAGAAATTGCGGTGCTGTATCGCATTAACGCACAGTCGGTGGAGTTCGAGACAGCGCTGGCTCAAGCAGGCATTCCGTTCGCGGTGAAGGATTCCCAACGTTTCTTTGAGCGTAGGGAAGTGCGCGATGCAATGGTGGCGCTACGAGCTGTAGCTCGCGGACCGCAGCGCGAGGACCTGCCCGCGATGGTCGACGATACGCTTCGGGTTATGGGCTGGCGCCCGGAAGCTCCCGAGGCTGGCGCGGCGAAGGAGCGGTGGGAGTCGCTCAATGCGCTTATTACCTTGGCTGAAGACGTGTGGGATAAGCGCAAGGCATCCGTGAGCGAGTTTGTGGCGGAGCTCGAAGAACGTGCTGAACTTGGCAACGAGCCCACGACGAACGCCGTAACGCTGTCGTCCTTGCACGCCGCGAAGGGCCTAGAGTGGGCGGCCGTCTTCCTCGTGGGCATGAGTGAAGGGCTCATGCCGATCTCGCACGCGAAAACCACCGAGGGGCTCGCCGAAGAAAGGCGCCTTCTATATGTGGGGATCACGCGAGCTCGCGAGGACCTGTTCATTTCCTATGCGACCGGTAACCGCGGCAGGGCTAATCGCAAACTCAGTCGCTTCCTTGAAGATCAATGGCCACAGCCTGAATCACGTACCACTCGGGCCAGGAGGCGGTCGAAGGATGCCAAGGAGAACTGGGCGAAGGACAACCCGAGCGACGTGCCATTGTTCGAAGAGCTGCGCGCATGGCGGTTAGAAACCTCGCGGCGCACGGGCAGGCCCGCCCACGTCATCCTCCACGACGTCACCCTGCGCGAAATTGCCGGGAAGAAACCGCGTGACCTCTCAGAGCTCGGCCGTGTGCGCGGCATCGGCACTCGCAAGCTCACCGATTACGGGCTGGATATCCTCACGATTGTGAACGGTAAGCCGCTCGGCTACGGCCGGTAAAGAAGGAGCCGCCACTTTCGCTGCGGCGAACCACGATGTTGGCCAGCGATCGTTCTTCGTGTTACTGGGGTGCCTCGACGCACGTGCACCCGCAGTCGGGATGAGGCGTAAGTACCAACGGTTCGGGCGGCAGCGGCGACGGCCCCACTCTCCACATCTCTGGCGTGCGATCGCCATCCAGTGCGGCCGTAATGTCGCGGGTGGCAAGGCTAATGGCAAGGAGCGCTGTGCTCGTTTCTGGAAGTAGCGGCGGGGAGGCGCACGCCTGCTGAATGATGGTCTGCCAGTTCTCATCCACGTCTGAACGGTGGAGCATGAGACAGTTTCCGCAGGCGGTCTCGTGCGGAACGGTCAGTGGCCCGGCATAAATATCCACCTCTTCTATCCACGCTTGATACACGGGAGAGTGTTCTGCAAGATACTGGCCGACGGTCACGGGATCGGTGGCATACGTGCCCGTCACGACCACAAGATCGGGTGCGGCTGAACTGCGACCCCCGGTGATGACGTGCGCGTTCTCTTCGCGAAGGAGCGTTTTGAGGGCACCTGATCGGGAAGCCCCCACGCCCATCCTGCGCATCTGGGGATGATCGTAAAAAGTGACCGCATCGTCGTCGTTCGTGGTGATCCGACCAACCCCGCACTGGGCGAGGCCGAGCGCAATCCCCGCACCCAAGTAGTCGGCGCGGTGGATGTGGACGTGAACGCCCCGACGGTCTGGTGCCTCGCCGCGGATGCGGAGCCAGGCCATGGCGTCGGCGCGTGGTGGTGGATCTGCGCTGAGCACCCCCGCTTTGGTGAGCAGGCCAAGAATTTCACGTAGGCGAGGCCGCGAGATACCGGATGCTTTGGCGCGTGTGATGATCTCGGCATCGGTCTGCGGCCGGGTCAGGGAACTGACGAGCTGGAGCTCTGGCCCATCGAACCCGGCAAGGCTAACGCCCACGCGCGGATCGATCCCAATTTGGGCTCGCTGAGGATCGGTCCAGAACACTCCCGTCGTTAAATGCATGCCGAAATGCTAACCACACGTCCCAACTCGGCGCGCTGGAGATCCACTGCTGTGGACTCGGGCGGAGGATTCGCCCTTGGGTGCGCTATCGTCCGCGCAGGTCTTCTTCGTCCGGATCGTCGTCGCTCTCGCCTCGACCAGCGCTGGGCCGATCATCGCTGGGCTGATCATCGCTGGACGTTGGATCTTCGTCAGCCTCGTCGAACGCCGAACGCCCGCCATCGAAAGAAT
>JBHWRK010000137.1:0-4292 GCA_043426715.1 Trueperella sp.
GCAACAACTGCAATACGCATGCATGCTCCTTAAATGAAAGTCTCGTCTAAGAATACTCCACGTTGCGCGCCAGACCTGTGAACTGTAATGCGATCGCACGTGAGATGGCGCTCGTTAGTCGAGTTCGTATCCCTCCATTGATGGGATTTCTCGCGGTAGCGGGTAAAAGCGCGCGTCGAGGTCCCACCAATCGGGCTCGCCGATGTGGCCGCAGGCATCGATGCGCCACAGCGTTCCGCCGTCGGTTTCGGCGATCTTTGTGAAGTCGCGAGACGTATCGACGCCGTACAGCCCCGGCCATGTCTCGGCTCGGTCTCGTTTTTGGTAGATGAGCGGATCGTCCTCGTAGTAGTAGCCGATGTTGTATTCGCTGAGGATGTTGCACACGTGCGGGTCAAAGTGGATGTCATGGAAGTGATCGCGCAAGTATCCGCCGTCGATATCCGCCCCGCGTCCGTTGACCTGCGGGAAGACGACGTTCGCGTGGCTGTAGGCCGGCGCGTAGCCGAGGCCCGTCGTCGCGTCGCCCACAATGACCGAGCCGGGTGATACGAGGTCGTCAAGATCGCGAAGGAGTGCGATTTCCTCGCGGGAGTCGATGATTCGGTCCGGGCCGATGGCCGGGCGCGCATCGGGGTAGACGCTTCCCGCGCGGGTGACAACGCCTGCCGCGAGCGAGATGGCGACCACGCCCACGGCGAGTGCGTAGCGAGCGCCGCCCTCGCCGAGCCGCGCAGCTGCCCGATCCACGAGAAGGGCGATGATCACGGCCGTGAAGATCACCTGAACGGCCATGAGCCGCTTCGGGTCGTGATACCAAATCCCTGCAATGGCGGAGAAAAGATTGCCGTCCACGTATGCGCCCACGACGAGGAGCCACTGGGCGAACCAGGCGATGACGATCCACCGAGCGTCGGGCACTCGCCACGCGACACGCACGGCAACAACAAGTAACGCGATCACGGCGATGCCCGCGATGGCGCCGAGTCCGACGAGTGCGGGATTGATGCCTGAGAGGGTCTGTCCGAGTGTGTCGAGGCGTTCGCGGGTATCCCACGAACGCGGATGGGTGCGGTGCAAGAACGAGGCGACTCGGGGTTGGGTGAGCAAAATGGTAACGCCGATGAGGAACGCGACGAGGCCGCCGATGGCGATTCCTCGGACCCGGGGCACGTCGCGCTCGCGCACTGCGCGAACCACCGCGACGCCGCCCACGATCAGCACCGTGGGTAGCACCGGCCACAGGGTGGAGAAGACTGCACCTGGGTGGGCGAGGCCGATACCCGCGAGCGCAGTCAGTGCGACTGCCGACGTCAACACGATTTCCCGCAGGCGCGTAGTCGCCAGATATCGCACAATCAGGACGAACATGCCAAGCAGTGCCGGCATCACGGCAAGAGCGAGAGAGTTTGGCCAAAACCCCCGCGAAACGGTCAAGAAATTCGGAAAATATGGCAAGGCCAACGACACGATGGGTGCTGCCGCCCAGGCAACAGGATGCCCAGGCAAAGCGGCGCGAAGGAAATACACGAGCGACACAAGTGAGATGACTGGAATGACAATGTAGGCAAACGCATGGCTCGCGGGCATAACCGCTCCATTACCTAGGAGCGCTAGCAGGGCGTGCCACACCGTCGGATAAGCCGCGTTCACGGTTTGCACTCCGTACTGCGGGGCCATCGCCGTGAACATCGATGCGTTGCCTGTTTCTACGACGGCGTTGACGCCGTTGTAGTGAAACACGGGATCTGCTTGTGTCGAGGGTGCTGCGGGGTCAGCGAACCATAGGATTGGCAGGAGGAGGAACGCCAGCGATATACCAATGGACCACGCAAGCGGACGTGTCGGTAAGGGTGACGAGCCGCCGTCGACCGACGCCAATTTCCGAACAGGCCCCGGATCTGCAAGACGCCCAAAAGCAAATGCGAGGCAGATAGATAGAAGAGAAACCGCAATAAAACTTAGGACGTTCCAGCGTATTGCGAGCAGATCGAAAATGACACCCGCGCCGCCGACAATGGCAAACGTGATAGCGGGGGCAAGAGCCCACGCGGTCTCCGCCTGAAACTGGGCGGCACGCATGGCGAGAAAGCCCGGCACGTAGACCACGGCAAAAAGTCCGATGACGAGGTGGGTGTACCCGAACCAGTCAACCAGATAGCCCATATGTTCCTCCTCGAAACGAGACTAGTCGACGCACAGGCCCTCGTACCTACCGCCAAGGTAAGTACCGGTATGATTCTTGCCATGACCCCCCGCATTCTCGTAATTTCTTTTTCCAATATTGCTTCCGACGCGCGCGTTCTACGTGAAATCTCTGCTGTTGCCAGGCACGGTCACGTGACGACAGTCGGATATGGCATCAAGCCATCCGGCGCTGAGGAGCACCTTCAAATTCCCGACGACGCGCCATCCCTGCCCAAAACAGTTCCCGGAATAGCCAAGCTTGCGTTGCGACGGCTAGATTCCGTCGAACTCGATGCACCCGGCGTTCAAGAGGCGATCAAACTCATCGACGATCGCACGTTTGACCTCGTGGTGGCCAATGACGCGCGCGCGCTGCCCCTTGCGTTCGCTGTTCGTGGAGACGCTCCCGTCTGGGCCGATATGCATGAGTGGGCGCCAGAAGAACGCACCCATATCCGCGCATGGAGGTGGTTCGTCGCACCTCTCATGGACCATGTATGCAAGAAGTACCTTCCTCAGGCCGGAGCGGTATCTACTGTGGGCGAAGCGATCGTCAAGCTGTATAAGGCGCGCTACGGCGTCGACACGAAGGTCATCCGCAATGCGGCGCCTTACGCGGATCTCGAACCCGTTCCCCTCTTAGAAGACGGCTCGATACGTCTTGTCCACTCCGGAGGCGCGACATTCGGCCGCAACATCGAAGCCATGATTGAAGCGGTCGTCAGGGCCGATGACCATCTGACCCTTGATTTGTACCTCGTACCGTCAGGGGACGGCGGCGCATATCTGCGCGAGCTTCAAGCCATCGGCCAAGATAGCCCACGAATCACGTTCCACGATCCCGTCAAGCCTCACGAGTTACCTGCCACCCTCAATGCATACGACGTTGGTATCTTCTGGATTCCTCCAGTCAACATGAACTCTCGTCTGTCGTTGCCGAACAAAATCTTCGATTTTGTCCAGGCACGTTTGGGCATAGCAGTTGGCCCGTCAATCGAGATGGCGAATGTTGTCGACAAATACGATTTCGGAGTCGTCACTGCCGACTTCGAGGTGGATACGATCGTCGATGCACTCAACGATCTCAAACCTGAAAAAGTGTGGGAATGGAAGCAGGCCGCCGCGCATGCAGCGCGGGATCTCGCGTTCGAAAACGAGGCAAAGACGATCGACGAAATCGTTACCTCACTGCTTTCTTCACGCCACTGAGCGCTGCACGGCCCGTTTGCCTGAGCGAGCGGTGATCGAGCACCCATTGGCGGCGTCGATTGCGCGCCGCATCTGACCGATCGGCGTCAAGAGCCTCAAGCATGGCATTCGCGAGCGCGTCGGCGTCGTAATCCACGACGAGCCCGAGCTGCTCGCCTTCAATCGACGTGCGCAAAGGGCCCGGACCGGCATAGACGACTGGGGTGCCAACGGCGAGGGCGGAATACACCTTGGTCGGCATCGCAAAGTCATAGCCGAGACCAGGCTTGATCGACACCAGTGCGCTCGTTGCGCCGCGTTGCCAAGCCGCCGCAGTCTCGGCGTCGACCCTACCTATTTGGGCAATGACACCCTCAGGCAGGCTGCGGGAGATGTCGTTGATCCGTTCGGTCGAGCTTCCCTGACCCACGTAAACGAGGCGAGTATCTGGGCGCTCACGGTAAACACGTTTCATAGCCTGTGCGAAAATCTCGGCGCCCTGCCATTCCGACGCCGTTCCCGCGTAGACGAAGTAGTGCAGGTTCTCGTCCATCTCTGGCGCGGCAGGGCCCGCATTCGTGAAGGTGTCGGTGTCGATGCCGTTGTTCGCCACCGTGATGTTGGTGTGGCCGAGTTCGACAAGGCGGTCTCGCACCGCGTCGGACACTGTCACAATCTGCGCGGAGCCGCGGATCGCCCAATTCTCAACGAGGCGCAGCAACTTCACGACGACGCCGGGCGCCGAGGATTCAGCAGCATCGGCCCAAATATCGGGCACGTAATACACGTAGGGCACGCGTCGAATGGCGCAGATAATGCGTGTGAAGAAACCGGTGGTCGGCGGAGGTTCACAAATGATGACGTCCGGCTTTGGCGCACGCAGCATCCTGATGATCAATGGAAGATCGAAGCTCAGG
>JBHWRK010000138.1:0-4642 GCA_043426715.1 Trueperella sp.
ATGCGGCATGACGAGGTGAAGCCGACCGACAAGCCCCGAGGTCTCAAGCGCTTCATGAACGAAGGCCATGGACGCGAACCATTCCTGCGCCCCAAGGCAAGGATGTTCTGGTATGCCCTGCTCGGCGTGGGCATCCTGGCCGGACTTCCTGGCCTGTGGACCCGTCTCACCCAAGGCCTACAAATGACGGACCTAGGACCACAGATGCCCTGGGGCCTGTGGATCTCGGTCTACATTTTCTTCGTCGGCCTGTCGGCTGGAGCTTTCCTCTTGTCCACATTGGTCTACGTCTTTGGAATGTATCAATTCGAGACAATCGGCAGAGCAGCACTGCTATCGGCGATTATTTCGATGTTCGTTGCCCTCGCGCTCATCGGCATGGATCTGGGAGCGTTGCACAAATTCCCATGGGTCTTTGACCAATTCCATTGGTCATCACCACTGTCGTGGGAGGTCAGATTCTATGTCATGTATATTGCCTTACTCATAGCAGAGCTGATTATCGCCGTGCGCCTGCATCGCGGCCTGGCTGACAATCAGGCTCGCTCGAAGAAATGGCTGAAGATTCTAGGCATTATCGGCATTCCGCTCGCGATCGTCGGTGTTCACGGAGGAACCGGCTCGATTTTCGCAGTGGTCCAGACCCGCGTCGGCTGGTATGGCGGCCTATTCCCCATCATCTTTGTCGTCTCGGCAATGGTCTCTGGCACGGCGCTACTTATGGCAGTGAACTACTGGCAAGCTCGCGGCACCGGCCGCAAGCCAGACAACACGCTTCTGCGTGGCCTGAGCCGCGTGCTCTTGGCGGCGGTGCTCATTGACATGCTTCTGACGTTCTATGAGTACCTCATCCCATTCCTCGCCCACGACAAGGGAAGCCGAGAGATTCTCGAGATCCAGGCGATGGGACCGTTCTGGTGGACCTTTATCATCATGCAAGTGCTCATGGTGATGGTCATCCCCGCAATCATCCTGCTCAGCCCGCTGGCAAAGAAGACCGGCTGGATTGTCGCTGCCGCGATGATGGTGGTCATTGGCGTCTTCGGCGTTCGTCTGAACATCGTTGTCCCGCCCATGATCCCGGGCGTCATCGAGGGATACCCCTACAACTTCTATTTCCCCACATTCCTTGAGTGGTCGATTGTCTTCTTCTTCGTGTTTGGCGGAGCGCTGCTGTACTCGCTGATCTCTGAGTGGCAGCCGATCCATGAACCAGCGGAGATGGGAGCCGACTACCACGACGACGAGACAGTAGTTGCGTCACATTCCGGTGCTTCCGCGGAAGTCACCACGCACACTGGCACACACGAACCGGGCCCGACCACACAAATCGCGCCCGCAGAAGGAGTTCAGTCATGACAGAAACACGGAATACTGACACGCAGCGCACAGATACAACGGACGAGAAGAAGCACGGCGTTAATCGCCGTAAGTTCATTGGCGGTGCAGCAGCTGTCGCCGGCGTAGCCGCCACAGCGTACACGTTCCGCCAGGGCTTTGAGGACCCCTACCTTGAGCCCACGCAGCACGGACGCGGCGATCTCGTAGACACCTACGATGAGACTGACATCGTGCACTCGATGTGCATGATGTGTAACACCTGGTGTTCAATCAAGGTGCGCCTCACAGATGGAGGAAACACCGGTGCGACCGCACAGATCCGCAAGATTGCGGGCAACCCATACTCGCACCTGACCACCCAACCTGTAGGGCCAATCCCCTATGACACGAGCCCAGCCGACGCCGTGAAACCGCTCAACAAGATGAGCCGCGATTCTCGGTCGCGCTCGGGTGGTATCGCTTGCCTGAAGGGTCAGGCCGGCATCCAGATCGCTCACGATGCCAAGCGGATCAAGCAGCCCATGAAGCGTGTGGGTGAGCGTGGCGAAGGCAAGTGGAAGACGATCACCTGGGAAGAGGCCCTCGAAGGTATCCTCAATGGCGATGCTGAGCTGGGCACCCCTGGCCTGACCGAGTGGTACCAGTACGTTCCCGAAAAGCCAGTCATGGCTGATGCGGAAGCTGTGGCGAACGGAGATATGACTCAGGAGGAGTTTGAGAACAAGTGGGGCGAAGCCCTCATTGATCCCAAGCGCCCAGAGCTCGGCCCGAAGTCCAATCTTCTCGCCGTCATGGCTGGTGACCGCCAGCAGATCATCGGAAACCGATGGGCCAACAATATGTTCGGCACGGTGAACCAATTCAATCACGGTGGTACGTGTGGCGTGACAGGTGTGTTTGCCAACGCTCGTTCGCATCCGGACGGTGGCTTCCAGCGCATGTACGGCGATATTGACAACGCCGACTATCTCGTCGTGTGGGGTACCGAGCCGCTAGTGGCACAGAAGGGTCCCACGTTCCTTGCGCCGCGAATCGGACTTGCCCGTGAACGTGGCATGAAGATGGTGGTTATCGATCCTAAGATGTCGAAGTCAGCTGAAAAGGCTGACCTTTGGGTACCCGTCAAGCCAGGCGAGGATGCATGGCTTGCATGGGGAATCGTCCGCTGGATCATTGAAAATGAGCGCTACGACGAGAACTACCTGCGTGCACCAAGCAAGGAAGCCGCCACAAAGATTGGCGAGCCGACCTACTCGGACGCCACGCACCTCGTTGTCGTCGACGACGGACCTGACTGGAAGACGAAGCCAAAGCTTAACGTAGTCCACATGGGTATTGGCGAAGCACCCGAGGAAAAGGGGCAACTGCCCGAGCCGATGTGTATGGTCAACGGCGAACTACAGCCCGTGGACTCGGTCACCGACCTCGCGGATTTGGAAGTGGACACAACGGTGGAGACACCAGACGGTCCGGTCAAGGTCAAGTCCGCGTTCACGCTCCTCAAGGAGCGCGCGATGGAGCACGAACTCGAGACGTACGCCGAAAGGTCGGGTACGACAGCCGATGTGATTTCGGAAATCGGTCGTGACTTCACGTCGCACGGCAAACGTGCTGTGGTCATGAGCTACCGCGGCCCGGCCATGCACGCGAACGGATACGACGCGATTCGCGCGATCAATTACATCAACTTCCTCATCGGAAATCACGATTGGAAGGGCGGCCACATCACCGGCCAAAAGCAGTACACGCCGTGGGCTGGTCGCTACGACATTCAGGAGGGTGTGCCAAACCCGCGTTCGTCGTGGGGGATGCCGATCACGCGCCAGCGCACGAAGTACGAGGACACGTCGTTCTTCAAGGAAGACGGCTACCCGGCCAAACGTAGGTTCTATCAGTTCCCGCAAAATCTCTGTCACGAGGTCATCCCCTCAGCAGAGGCAGGCTTTCCCTACTCGCTAAATGCACTGTTCATTCACAGGCACTCGCCCATCAACTCTTCGCCGAACGGAAGGATGGCCGCGGAAACGCTGAAGAAGCAAGACAAGATCAAGCTTCTTGTGGTCTTCGACATCACGATGGGCGATACGGGCGTGTTCGCTGACTATCTGTTGCCTGATCTCACGTACCTCGAGCGATTCTCGCAAGAGGCACCCTACCCGGCGCAGCAGTACGCAGTAACACAGCTCGGTCAGCCGACCACTCGCATCTTCGAAGGGCCGCGCCCTGTTGAAATGACGTACATGGAAATCGCCAAGGCGATGAACCTTCCTGGTATCGGCGACGACGCATTTGGCCCCGGAGCACACTGGAACACCTACGAAGACCTGTGGATGAAGGTAGCGGCAAACGTTGCCTTCTCCGGAGGCGACGAGGTGCCCGATGCAAACGAGGACGAGATGCGCATCTTCGAAGACACCCGGAACAAGACGCTCAAGGAGCACTTCGATATCGAGAAGTGGAGGGCTGGCGTCACTGACGAAGAGTGGCCGAAGGTCGTTTACGTCCTCAATCGCGGTGGTCGTTTCGAAGAGCACGGTGAGGACCGCTCAAATGGGTACGACAAGGACAACCCGGAGTGGCTCAAGTACCGCTACGAGGGTCTGTGCCAATTCTACGAGCCGCGCGTTGCCGCCGCGAAGGATCCAATGACCGGTGAGTTCTTCGATGGTATGGCTCGCTTGCGTGAGATAACGCGAGCAGACGGCACCCCAATTCCGGGGCCGGACGAGGGCTATCCGCTGAAGATGATTTCGTGGAAGGCCCGTACACAGGGCACGCACCGCACGGTCAACTCCGCGTGGCTGCGCGAGCTTCGCCCGTCGAACTACCTTCACATGAACACGGTGGACGCCCGGGCGCGCGGGATTGAGAACGGTGACAAGATTCGTCTCAAGTCTCCCTCGGGTGAAATCGAAGCGGTGGCTATGGTACTTGAAGGTATCCGCCCCGGTGTTGTGGGTGCCGATGCCACGATGGGTCACACCCAATACGGGTCCAAGCCGTATTCAGTGGACGGTGAAGTCGTCAATCCTCCGAAGAAGTACGGCCATGGCGACGGCGCGCGGACGATTGTTCCTGGAAAGGAAGAACTCGGCTATGCAGGCCCGCGCGATGCAGGCTTCGGCGTCAACGAGCTCCTCGTCAGCGAGGACTTGATTGGCGGCGGCGGCATGTCCGATCCGCTCGGTGGCGGTGCTGCTCAGCTGGACACGTGGATTGAGGTCGAGAAGGTCTAATGACCGACCAACACGTAGTGTTGGGTAATGACTTGGCGTCGGCTGCTCGTGATGAGCAGCACACC
>JBHWRK010000139.1:0-4732 GCA_043426715.1 Trueperella sp.
CACCGGCAAGCAGAAGATTCTTGACACCGGTGGTCGCGTCGCTCGATTCGAGGCGCGCTACGGTAAGCGCAAGCGTTAACTAAGCTTCCAAACGCCGGTACAGTTTACTGTACCGGCGTTTGCCATACTGTCGTTCGGCCATGTGGCCGGATAGCCATTCAACAGGCACGTTCACAATTCGTGCCGCTCACGAGGTGTGACAATGAGTGAATTCCCCGCAGCAGAACAAGCAGCTGCAGAGTACAAGGACATCGAAATGAAGATGGCCTCGCCAGAAGTGTTGGCGCGGCCAGAAAAGTTACGCTCGCTGGGTCGCAGGTACGCCGAGCTGCGCCGCGTCGTGTCCCGCTACGATCGTTGGCTAGCAGCCTCTACGGATCTGTCAGAGGCTCGTGAGATCGTCGAGCTCGGGGGAGAGGATGGCGAACTTTTTGCCGAGGAGCTCCCACGGCTTGAGAAGGAAGAGGAAGAAGCCTCGGCCGACCTGCGAGACGCCCTGCTTCCTCGCGATCCCGACGACAGCCGCGATGTCATCATGGAAGTCAAGGCCGGTGAGGGTGGCGAGGAGTCTGCCCTTTTCGCCGCGGACCTGCTGCGCATGTACCAGCGCTACGCCGAAGCTAAGGGCTGGTCCACCCAGATCTTGTCCAAGACGGATACAGATATGGGCGGCTACAAGGACGTCCAGATGGCGGTGAAGGCCAAGTCTGTTCCGGAAGATCCCGCTAATGGCGTGTGGGCACACCTCAAGTACGAAGCTGGCGTGCATCGCGTTCAGCGCGTTCCGGTCACCGAGTCGCAGGGCCGCGTCCACACCTCCGCGGCCGGTGTGCTGGTATTTGCAGAAGTCGACGAGCCCGAGGAAGTCGAGCTCAATGACAACGATCTGCGCATTGACGTCTACCGCTCCTCGGGCCCGGGCGGCCAGTCGGTCAATACTACTGATTCCGCCGTCCGGATCACCCACCTTCCTACCGGTATCACGGTGGCGATGCAGGACGAGAAGTCGCAGATCAAGAACCGCGAAGCCGCCATGCGTATCCTTCGCGCTCGCATTCGCCAGGCCCAACTCGATGAGCTCGCGGCCAAGGAGGCGGACCAGCGTCGCAGCCAAGTTCGCACAGTGGATCGTTCGGAGCGTGTGCGCACATACAATTTCCCGGAAAACCGGATCGCTGACCACCGCACGGGCTACAAGGCACACAACCTTGACGCCGTCCTCGAAGGCCATCTCGACGACGTCATCATCTCCCTTCGTGAAATGGACGAAGAGGAGCGCCTCCAGGCTGCCGCGGAGGACTCGGAGTAGCAGTGGGCACGCAGTGGGCGCACGCGATGAGCGCCGCGCGCACGAGACTGGCCGACGCGGGAGTCGCGTCACCTGACGTGGACGTGCGCCAGCTTGCCGAGTTTGTTCATGGTTCTCCGCCGCGTGGTGTCGCTGAGATCAATGACGCCGATCGCGCGGCCTTTGAGGATGCACTTGCCCAGCGTGAGGCGCGAGTTCCGCTCCAGCACATCGTGGGCACAATGTATTTTCGCTACCTCGAACTCGAATCCATGCCTGGGGTGTTCGTCGTGCGGCCTGAGACAGAAATGGTCGTCGAGGCGGCCCTTACCGAGATCACCGCTATCACCGGCGAGAACCGCACGCCCGTCGTCGTTGATCTGTGCACCGGATCCGGCGCGATTGCCATCGCGATCGCTACTGAAACCACAGCCGACGTCACGGCCGTCGAACTTTCGGATTCCGCCTTCTCGTCCGCCATCCGCAACAATGCGACCTACGGCAACACCGTCCGCCTTGTTCACGGCGACGCTCTCACCGCGCTCGAAGAGATGGAGGGACGCGTGGACGTCGTCGTGAGTAACCCGCCGTACGTCCGAGAAGACGAGACTCTTTCCCCGGAAGTGACCCAAGATCCCGATATGGCACTGTTTGGTGGTGGCACGGACGGGTTGGACATGCCGATCCGACTTCTTGACCGGTCCTACGACTTGCTACGCCCCGGGGGTATCCTCATCATGGAACATGGTGACGCCCAAGGCGCGCCACTGCGGGCCGCCGCGACGGAGCGGGGATTCACTGATATATGGACCGGCCAGGATCTGACCGCGCGCGATCGCTGGCTTCGGGCACGAAAGGCTGAGGCATGAGGGTACTGGCATCAGACACCTTCGCCATTGAGCTTGCTGCCCGCGCCATCAGCCGCGGCGAAGTAATCTGTCTGCCTACCGACACGGTCTACGGCATCGGTGCGGATCCCTTTTCAACGACTGCGATCACACGCCTTCTCACCGCCAAGTCCCGGACGCGAGCCAATCCGCCTCCCGTACTCGTGACGGGCATCGAACAAGCGTCGTCCGTGAGCGCCGAGCTGCCCGAGGCCGCTGTCAAGCTCATGGAAGCATTCTGGCCGGGCGCCATGACGATCATCGTGCCCGCGCGCGAGGACATCGGCTGGGATCTTGGCGAAACGAATGGAACCGTGGCCCTGCGCATGCCCGACTCGCACGTGGCACTCGACCTACTGCGCACCGTCGGCCCGCTCGCGGTGACGAGTGCGAACGAGCATGGCCAGCAACCTGCTTCCACGGTCGATGAGGCGTATGAACAACTGGGCGATGCCGTCACGCTCTATGTAGACGACGGCGAAGTGGGCGGGGGAGCTGGCCTAGCTTCTACGATGGTGGATGTCACTGGCGCGCCATGCATCCTGCGCCACGGAGGCGTCACGCAGGCCGAGATTGAACGAGTTCTCGGGGTGAGCGTGTGAGAACATACCTGCTCATCATGGTCCTCGCGAGCGTGCTGACTTACTTGCTCGTCCCGTTTGTGCTGCGTATCGCGCTCGCGATGGGTGCGATCACGCAGATTCGCAAACGCGACGTCCATCGCACGCCGGTGGCACGCCTTGGCGGCGTGGCCATGTTTGCCGGATTCGTTCTCGCGCTCTTCATGGCCTCCCAAATTCCGTACTTGCGTGACGTATTCGCGGGCAGTTCTGGCATCTGGGCGATTATGCTCGGCGGGTTTCTCATGTGCCTGCTTGGCGCCATCGACGATATCTGGGAGCTCAACTGGTACTCCAAACTTGCCGGCGAAGTGCTCGCCGCGGGCGTCATGGCGTGGCAGGGTATCCAGCTCGTCACGATGCCACTGTTTGGCCTGACCGTTGGCTCCACGCGGCTGACCCTGTTCGTCACCATCCTCGCTGTTGTGGTCGTGGCGAACGCGGTGAACTTCGTAGACGGCCTCGACGGGCTCGCGGCCGGTGTGGTGGGCATCGCCGCCTTCGCTTTCTTTATCTATGCGTATTACCTGACGCGCGAAGTCTCGCCTGGCGATTACACGTCCGTGGCGACGACGGTGCTCGCCGCTCTCGTGGGCGCTTGCATAGGCTTCCTGCCGCACAATTTCCATCCGGCGAAAATCTTTATGGGTGATTCGGGAGCTCTCACGCTAGGAACCGTGCTTGCCGGCGCCACAATTCTCGTGACCGGACAGATCGACCCGGCCACCGTGGAAACGCGCCAAGCCATCCCGGCATTTATGCCACTCATCATACCGTTGCTCGTCCTCGTGATTCCTCTCGTGGATCTCACGTGGGCCGTTATCAGACGCTTGCGGCAGGGACGATCACCCTTCTCCGCCGATTCGGGACACCTTCACCACCGACTCTTGAATCGCGGCCACTCGCACACCACGGCCGTACTCATTTTGTACATGTGGACGGGCATCGCGTCGTTCTCGGCCGTCGCATACACGATCTTCCCGAAAGTCAGCGTACTTGTGGCTGCCGGCGTGGCTATCGTGGTTGGCGTCGTGGTTACGTGGGTGAAGTTCGGCGCACGCGCAGCCAATCCCGAGATGAGACACGACGACGGCGGTGCGCAGCATACCGCCGGGTCGGCTGCGGAAGTTCAGCATGCGTCGCCGTGAACCGGGGGAGCGATATAGCGCGAACGCCCTTCATGTTCGGGCGACACTTGCGGCGATCGTTGTGACCATCATCGGTGCAGGAATCTGCGCCCTTGTCTTGCCGGACCACGCCGCGTCGATTCTCGTGGCGGGAGGCATTACCCTTATGCTCCACACGCTCACGCTCATTTCAGCCGCGCTGGCCGCGAAATTTACAGATATTCAGGCGGCATTTTCGGTGGCTGGTTACATAATAAAACTCATCGCACTCATTGCCGCTCTGCTGGGTGTCCGTCAGTGGCTTGGGGTTGACGTGCGGGCGATGTTTGTCGCCTTAATTTTTACGATCACGATCTCGCTAACAGTATCAACCTACGTCCTCGCCACAGGCTTCGGACCTGCCATCATTGAGGAATGAACGCACGCGTGATCGATTGGCGAAGGGATCGTATACGATGTGACGCACCCCTAATATATACCTGCCTTATTCTTTGGAACCAATAGAAATCCTCATGTAGGATAAGTCCAGTTAGGCTCAGAGCAAAACGGCGCTCGGCGTGCCCAGCATTGCACAAATTGGGGTGTAGACGACCAGTGAATTTATATGCGCTTGCATCGTTGCCCATTTTCCGCGCAGGAAATGGTGAGGGCTTCATTCCGCCGTCCCTCGAACACGAATTCGACCCGCCGGCTCTGTTCTTCGCGGATACACCGTTCGAGATGAACCGCATCATTATGGTGCGCCTTATCGCGGCAGTGATTCTCGCGCTGATCCTCGTGTGGTACTCCAAGCGCAAGGTACTAGTACAT
>JBHWRK010000140.1:0-3749 GCA_043426715.1 Trueperella sp.
AGGGACGCAACATGGCCGGCGCACGCGCCCTTTGGCGGGCCACAGGAATGACCTCGGAGGATTTCGGGAAACCGATCATTGCGGTGGCGAACTCGTTCACTCAGTTCGTTCCCGGCCACGTCCACCTGAAAGACATGGGTCAGCTCGTCATTAAGGCGATCGAAGAAGCTGGTGGTGTGGGCAAGGAATTTAACACCATCGCGGTGGACGATGGCATCGCCATGGGTCATGACGGCATGCTCTACTCACTGCCCTCGCGCGAGATTATCGCGGACTCGGTGGAGTACATGGTGGAGGCACATCGCGCGGATGCGCTCGTGTGCATTTCGAACTGTGACAAGATCACGCCGGGCATGCTCATGGCCTCGATGCGGCTGAACATCCCAGTGGTGTTTGTCTCGGGCGGTCCGATGGAGTCGGGTAAGGCGATTGACGGCGTCATTGATCACAACACGAATCTTGTGGACGCGATGTCCGAGGCCGTGAACGAAGACGTGACAGACGCCCAGCTGCTCGCCATCGAAGAGGCCGCGTGCCCCACGTGTGGATCATGCTCGGGTATGTTCACGGCAAACTCGATGAACTGTTTGACGGAAGCGTTGGGGCTCTCCTTGCCGGGCAACGGTACGACGGTGGCTACGGCTGTTCGCCGGAAGGAGCTCTTTATCGAGGCGGGCAAGATCATCGTGGACCTTGCGAAGCGCTACTACGATAACGACGACGAATCTGTGCTCCCGCGCAATATCGCCACGCGCGAGGCGTTCCTTAACGCGATGACGATGGACATTGCGATGGGCGGCTCCACGAATACGGTCCTCCACATCTTGGCGGCGGCGCAGGAGGGTGAAATCGAGTTCGATATCTCGGACATTGATGCCCTCTCGCGCAAGACTCCGAATCTGTCCAAGGTCGCGCCGAACTCGGTGGAGTTCCACATGGAAGATTTTCATCGCGCGGGCGGTATCCCGGCGATTTTGGGTGAACTGGATCGCGGCGGTCTGCTTGAGCGAAACGTGCATGCGATCCATGCCGACTCGCTGGATGAGTGGCTGCACGACTGGGACCTGCGTGGTGGCAACGCCACGCAGGAAGCACACGATCTGTTTACAGTGGCGCCGGGGGGTGTGCGGACTACGCAGGCATTCTCCCAGGATAAGCGTTACGAATCGCTCGATTTGGACGCGGCTGAGGGCTGTATCCGTGACATTGAGAATGCATACACCGCCGAGGGCGGCCTGTGCGTTCTTTACGGCAATCTGGCTGAGGATGGATCGGTTATCAAGACGGCGGGCATCGAGGAAGATCTGTTCTATTTCGAGGGCACCGCGCGCGTTGTGGAGTCGCAGGATGCTGCGATCGAACTAATCCTGTCGAAGTCGGTGAATCCGGGAGACGTTGTGGTGATTCGGTATGAGGGTCCCAAGGGCGGTCCGGGCATGCAGGAGATGCTCTACCCGACGTCGTATCTCAAGGGGCTCGGCCTTGGAAAGGTGGCCGCTCTGATCACAGACGGCCGTTTCTCGGGCGGAACTTCGGGCCTGTCGGTCGGCCACATCTCGCCGGAGGCCGCTTCGGGTGGAGCGATCGGCTTGGTCGAAGAGGGCGACACGATCATCATTAACGTCTCCAAGCGCAAGCTTCACCTTGATGTGTCGGATGAGGAGTTGGCACGGCGCCGCGCGGAGAAGGGTGAGGCACCCTGGTACCCACATCGCGACCGCAAGGTCTCCAAGGCGCTGCAGGCGTATGCGTCGATGGCTACGTCGGCGTCATTTGGTGCGGTCCGTAAGGTCAACTAAGAATTACCAGACGCCCGCGATGGACGTGCCACAGCTTGGGCATGCTCCATCGCGGAGTCGTATCTGCGGCAAACGGTAGCCATTGCGCGCGATGACGGTGGCATTGCAGTTCGGGCAGTACGTGGCGGCCGATTCGGGATCGTGCGCGTTGCCAACATAGACATAGTTGAGGCCGACCTCCATGGCAATCGTGCGTGCGGTGTGGAGCGTACTCAGCGGAGTGCGCGGGATGTCACGCATCTTCCAGTCCGGATGAAACGCGGAAAAATGTAGCGGGGTATCGGGCCCGGTCTCGGCGAGTATCCATTCGGCGAGCCTGCGAAGTTCGGCTGGTGAATCATTGTGTCCGGGGATGACGAGCGTGGTGATCTCGAGGAAACAGTCGGTTTCTTGAGCGACGTATTTGATAGTGTCGAGCACCGCCTGTAGGTGAGCACCCGTGAGCTTCCAGTAGAACTCTTCCGTAAACGCTTTGAGATCGATGTTTGCGGCATCCATGTGAGCGTAGAACTCGCGGCGAGGTTCGGGGTTGATGTAGCCGGCAGTCACAGCCACCGTTCGGACTCCGGCTTCGTGACAGGCGATCGCCGAGTCGATCGCATATTCCGCAAAGATCGTCGGGTCGTTGTAAGTGAACGCCACAGAGTCGGATTCATGGTCGACGGCAATCTCCGCGATCTGTGGTGGCTCGGCCCTCACGTGGACCGAATCAATCTCGCGCGATTTGGAAATGTTCCAATTCTGGCAGAACTTACACGCAAGGTTGCAGCCGGCTGTGCCGAACGAGAGCACGCGCGTGCCAGGGCGGAAATGGTAGAGCGGCTTCTTCTCAATCGGGTCGATGGCAAGCCCAGAGGTCCGACCATAGGTATCGAGAATAATCTGATCGTTCTCGCGCATTCGAACGAAACAGAAACCTCGTTGACCCTCGCGCAGGCGACAAAACCGCGGACACAGGTCGCACTGGATCCGGCCGTCGTCGCAGACGTGCCACCACTGGCCAACAGCTCCGCCGCCGGCAACACGCTCGCGTGCCGTCACGTTTCGCTCCAGTCCGTCACCGTATAGCGCTCGGCCCGCACGCGATCGGACGCCCAATCCACCCGGGTAGGCGAGACGCCGGCTTTCTTTAGTAACTGATCGATGAAAAGCGACGGATCGGATAGCTGGTCCCACACCTGAGGCAGGAACGTCGCGCGGCGTAGGTCAACGGAGAGAATTAGCCCGTCGACGCCGGGGCGCAGCTGCTCTTCAAGTTCCGCTCGGCTCGAGAACTCGATCGGTTCAGGCTTGCTGAGAACGGACACTTCGATGTCGGTCTCAGCGAGCTCGGAGGCGGTCAGGGTAGGGAAGCGGTAATCCTGCGTCGCCGATGCCACCGCATTCGAGCGTAGATCCTCCACTAGGGGGCGGTGGGCTATGAGCGAGCCGATGCACCCGCGCAGTTGACCACGCTGGTTGAGCGTGACGAACGTGGCGCCCTGCGACGTCAACCAGGTCGGCAGTGGATGCGACACGTCCGAGTGTGGCACCACTCCACGCGGCCCTGGATCAGCTCCCACCGCACTCGCGATGGCCGTACGGGCAAGTGGCAACAACCATTCGCCGGCGTTGCTGGGAAGTCCGGAGTCGTGTGTGTTTGTCATCGGGCGTCCTCTCAGTCTCCAGCCGTCTGCGTTAGAGCGAAGGCGGCGTAACCCACGACACGGTTGGGATCGCCGGCAGTATCGCCCGAATTGCACGCAGCGAGCAGTCGGATTTTCATCCCGCGCCGCTTAGCCGCGAGCAGCATGCCGTTCATGGGATATGCGCCGCAGTCTCGCTCGGACGAAATTGCGGAATCCAAATTGAGAATCGCTTCGATCGTCTCGCGATCAGTGTCGATCGCACGTTTGTAATCGAGATAGTGTGACAGGTCCGTGCTGATGAGGATCAGCGTCTCCGGTCCGC
>JBHWRK010000141.1:0-16409 GCA_043426715.1 Trueperella sp.
AAAGTCGTTCGTAGCCTTCCTCATAGAACAGCGGGCTGCCCACGAGGATGTCGGCGGTCGCACGATTCATCGCGACCGGAATGTTGTACTGGGTGGCAAGGCGCAACAACGCCTTGACATCAGGATCGTGAGGCTGTGCAGTCTCCGGATCCCAGAAAAAGAACATCGCATCAAGGCGATCTTCTACGATTCGGGCACCGATCTGGGCGTCTCCACCCTTCGGTCCAGACTTCAAGATTTCAACATCGAGGCCTGTCTCGTTCCGAATCAGCGTCGCCGTGGTTCCCGTACCGCACAGGATGTGCTCCTTGAGCACGGGGAAATTGAACTGCGTCCAATCGAGCAGTTCCTGCTTTTTACCATCATGGGCAACAAGCGCGATTCTCATATGACACCTCTTTCTTAGGTCTAAGCCGGCCATGGGGCCGGGGCCGATTTCTCGGCGGCGGCACATTGCCGCTAGCAATAGAAAACCCCTCGACCATTCGGCCAAGGGGCTTCGTTGCACTTTCTACTCTAGCGAGATAACTAGCCAACTAATAGACATCTTTGTGTGAACCCGCTTACCACTTCGGCGCGAATTAACGCGACATCGTGCACTAAAGAGCAAGCTTGTGCATTAACGTGCAATCAGGCTCCAATGGTGCCTGATCCGTCGAGCCGCACTTCTCCCCTCAACACGGCTGGTCCATTGAAGCTCCAGTCACCACGAATAGTCAGACTCGTGCACTCAAGGAGCGAGGGAACCACGGCGAAGCGCTGATCGAAATCGTCGACCAGCTTGTAGTGTTGCGGATCGAGTTCGACGTGCGGCGCCTGGTCAGCGCGTAACTGGAGCCGGCCGTCGTCGCCAAATGAATAGGCATCCGAGCGCAACGGGAGCAGATCATTCGTCGTCTTCACTGGCTGGAAACGTGTGCGCGGCACTTCGAGTGGGATTGCGCTATCGAACAACTCGACAATCGATCCGATGGCTGACTCGATCTGAATCACCCTGGGCGTGCTGCTATCACGGGGGTCGAGGGTTTTTTCGTTGCGGATAAGCGGCAACTTCACCATTCCTGAATTCTTCTCAAGCAAGTTCACGAGTGATTCGAGATTGAACCACAGGTTGTTGGTATGGAAGAAGCGGTGGCGGTACAGGTCGGTGAAGAAGTGCATGTCTTCCTCGGGCGTTTGCGCCGTATCGCGCAGGACAACTTTGCCGTCCGACTTGCGGCGCGCTAGATGTCCGCCCTTGACGTCTGCGAGCGTTCGCAAGCACACCTCCGGCGAGTAATCGGCTCCCGACCTCGCGAACCAGCCGGCGATCCGGGCATCCGGATAGGCACCGAGGTTATCCGCGTTCGCGGTGTTGAGGTACTTGAACCCCGCATCGAGCAGCCGATGTAGCAGGCCGGAGTCATACATGGCCGTATAAATATCGCCGTGCCCGGGCGGACACCACTCGAGTTCAGGATCCTCCGAATACTCCACCGGAGCCAAGGTATGCGCGTAAATCTTCGGTTCACGTCCCTGCAACAACTCCACGGGAAGATCGCCGTTGAAATTCTCAGGCAGAGCTTCGAGCGTGTCTGCCGAGGTGCGGAAGGAGTTCATAAAGAGCAACGGCACATCGACACCCGTTACAGCACGCACGTGTTCGACCTGCTTAACAATGATGTCGATGAACCGAAGGTCACCGCGCACTGGCAGCATCGACTTCGCCCGGTCGAGCCCCATCGACGTACCAAGCCCGCCGTTCAATTTGAGGAACGCCGTACGAGCGAGGGCCTGCGCGTCCTCCTCAGGCCGCGCCTCATCGAGCTGACCCACCTCACCCAATGGCTCAATCGATTCTTCGGGCACGAGACCCGTGTAGTTGTGGGAAACCTGGCGCCAAAATCGCTCAAATTTGGCGATCGCCAGATCCGATGCGCCGTCGGCGCGAAGCTTTTGCACTGATTGGTCGAGTCCAGTCACAGCCAGTCCTTATCTCAATACGCGGTAACGCCGCGCCGCCTGAGCCTGCTCCCCGTAGGCCTCCGGAACCGGATACCCCACGCCTTCGAGTGTCAGGGGATGGGCAGGAGCGACGACGACTTCCCCAGTTCTCTCCGCTTGCGCAAGTCGCCGCGCCGGCCAGTTTTGGTCACGCGCTCCCCTGCCCACTTCTATGAGGGTACCCATGAGCGTGCGGACCTGTGAGTGGCAGAACGCGTCGGCCTTTGCATATCCCACGATCAGATTGCCCTCTCGTTTGAACCCGAGCTCGTACAACGTTCTTACAGTCGATGCCCCCTCGCGAGGTTTGCAAAACGAGATAAAATCGTGCTCACCCAGCAACGGCTTGGCCGCCCTATTCATCGCCGCCAGGTCGAGTTCACTGTTCACCCACAGCACGTCCTTGCGCCGCGGATCCCAATTCAACGAACCATCGGCGATCCGATACGAGTACTGACGCCACAGCGCAGAAAACCTCGCGTCGAAATCGCTCGGCACCTCATAGGCCGCCTTCACCACCACATCCGTGTACGCCGGTGGCCCTTGCACTCCACGCGCAGTTATCGCATTAAGCTTGCGTACAAGTGAATCTCCCGGCTCGCGCGTCGAACGTCCAGGTAGAGCCGCCCAATTGGCGTCATTCACATCAAAGTGGGCCGTTTGATTCGCAGCGTGCACACCTGCGTCAGTCCGGCCTGCCACCGTCAGTGTAATCGGCTCGCGCAAGACCATCGACAGCGCGGCTTCGAGCTCGCCTTGGACGGTACGCAGGCCGGGTTGAGCCGCCCAACCGTGGAAGCTCGTGCCGTCATAGGCCAAGTCGATGCGAATTCTCATGGGACAATCCTACGTGTTTACTGGCATTCGGCGGAAAAAGCGGTTTCGTATGTCCTGACTTTTGCGCTACCGTCTGTGCTATGGATATCGCGCAGGGCCAACTCGTCACCCTCTCCGTCGACTGCGGGGGAGGCGGCATCAAATCGACCTTGCTCGACGGCGGCGGATTCCAACTGTCCGGCGTAGTTCGCACGCAGGTCCGCTACCCATTTTCACCCGAGGATCTCCTCCAAGTTATCGCAAAGCACCTCACCGACCTCGGGGACGGCACACGCCCACGCTTTGACCGCATTACACTCGGGATGCCCGGAATGATCCGCCACGGGGTGGTCGTTTACACTCCGCATTACATCCGCCGCGCCGGCCCACACACACGCATCCTGCCCAATCTTGAGCACGCGTGGACCGGCCAAGACATGCAGGCCGCCCTCGAGGCACGATTCGACGTTCCAGCGCTCGTTCTCAACGACGCCGAGGTGGCCGCAGCAGGCATCGTCTCCGGACGCGGGCTCGAACTTGTGCTCACGCTTGGCACGGGACTGGGATCCGCCTTTTTGGACAATGGCAACCTTGCCCCGCACCTCGAAATCTCCCACGCGCCGATGCAGTGGGGATTGGTCTACGACGACGTGGTGGGAGAACACGAACGGTTGCGGCTCGGCGATTCGGCCTGGTCACGCCGGGTACTCAAGGCTGTCGAATCACTGTGGCCGGTCTTCCGCTGGGATTCCCTATACATAGGTGGCGGCAACTCCTCCCGCATCTCGGACTCAGTCCGGGCACGCATGCCGGGAGTCAACTTCGTGCCCAACATGGCGGGCATGCAGGGCGGCGTTCGAGCATGGTCGATGGTGGCTCGCGACGAACGCGTGAAGTAGCGCGTTATACATCTCACTGAATGAAATTTGCATACTTATGCGATGGGGCGCATATACTTAACCTGACGATGCGCCGAGGGGCGCGTCAAATTATTTTGGAGGAAAAATGAAGCGCACCATGGCAGCACTCGCAGCCGCAGGACTTGCACTGACACTGGCGGCTTGTTCTGACGAGGACACCACCGAAACGACCGGCGGCGAAACAACCGACGTTAGCGAGACCACCGAGCAGGAGGGCTACCAGGCCACTGACCTCTCGGCCATTACGAAGGTCGACGACATCGCAGCGATGGTCCCCGAGGCAGTTGCCGAGGACGGCAAGTTGTCTGTTGGCACTAATATTTTCTTCGCACCAGCTGAGTTCTACGCCCCAGACGGCGTGACCCCGCAGGGCTACGACATCGACATGGCCAACGCCATCGGCAAGGTTCTTGGTCTCGAAGCCGAGATCCAGCAGGCCGAATTCGCTTCCATCATTCCGGGCATTGGCTCGCGCTACGAGGTGGGAATTGCCAACTTCACGATCAACAAGGAGCGCCAGGAAAGCGTCAACATGCTCCAATATTTCGAGGCTGGTTCAGCGTGGGCTGTGCCTGCAGGCAACCCCGACGGCTTTGATCCGACCGACGTGTGCGGCAAGGTTATCGGCGTACAGTCCGGCACATACCAGGACGAAGTCCTCGCTGACATGAACGCGAATGACTGCGTCGATAACCCGATTCAGGTCCAGCAGCTCTCCGAGCAGTCCGCCGTGACGATGCGCGTGGCCTCCGGCCAGGTCGACGCCATGTACACTGACTCCCCCGTTGCCGACTACGCAGTCGCCATGACCGACGGTCAGGTTGAGCGTGTCGGTGAGGTTGAAGACTCGGCCGGCTTCGGCGTCGTGGTTGCAAAGGACGACCAGGAACTGACCGATGCACTCGAGGCTGCGATGAACTACCTCATGGACGAAGGCCACATGGCCTCCATCTTCGAAACCTGGGGCATCACCGAGGGCGTGTCCACCAAGGTTGCTGTTAACCCGGCGAGCTAAGCATGAGGGGCGCGGCTGACTCTTCGGTGGAGGCCGCGCCCCCACATTTTTTCGAACGATCGCAGAGAGAAGATATGGAACGCCACGACAACATTGAAATCATTGAAGCAGCACCTGTACGGAACTGGGGGCGTTTCATCTCAGCGATCGTTGTAGCGATCGTGGCGGTGATGATCGCCAATGCGCTTATTACCAACCCGAATTGGCACTGGACCGTGGTGTGGGAGAATCTGTTCCGCAAAGAAGTGCTACGCGCAGTGGGCTGGACCCTCGCGCTCACCGTAGGTGCCATGGTGCTCGGCATCATCATGGCCGTCACCATGGCGATCATGCGCCGCTCCACCAATCCTGTGTTGCGCTGGGTTGCCATGGCCTACATCTGGTTCTTCCGAGGCACACCGATCTACACGCAGCTAATCTTCTGGGGCCTGATCGGCACTCTTTATTCCACGATCACGTTCGGCATTCCGTGGACGGACATCGAATTCTTCACAATGAACCCCAACCGCCTCGTACCGGGCGATCTCCAGCGCACCATGTTTATCTACGCCGTGCTCGGCCTTGGACTGAATGAGGGTGCGTACCTGTCTGAGATCGTGAGGTCGGGACTGAATTCCGTCGACGCCGGGCAGGAAGAAGCCGCCCGAGCGCTCGGCATGTCCCGTTCGCAGGTTCTGCGCAGGATCGTGTTCCCGCAGGCCATGCGCGTGATCATCCCGCCCACGGGTAACGAGACGATTTCGATGCTCAAGACCACTTCCCTCGTGTCAGCCGTGCCGTTCACGCTAGATCTCACCTATGTGACAAATGCGATGGGATTTGCGTCGCTGAAATCAATACCGTGGTTGCTCGTCGCCGTCATCTGGTATCTGGTCATTACATCCGTGTTGATGGTCGGCCAGCACTACATCGAGCAGTACTACGGCAAGGGTGTGAAAGACGGCGGTGTAGATCGCCTCTCGCGTCGCGGCAAGGCCAAGCAACGCCGGTCGCGGCAAGCGGCCATTAATGCCGCTGGCACCACGCAGGATGACCCGTTCGTCGAGTACACGCCGTAAGAGGCTGAGGCAGGAAGGTAAAGCAATGCTGAACAACACCATGGTTGAGGTACGCGACGTACATAAATTCTTCGACGACCTCCACGTGCTTCGCGGGGTGAGTTTCGATGTAAAGCGCGGATCGGTCACCACGATTCTCGGTCCGTCGGGCTCAGGCAAGTCGACAATCCTGCGCTGCATCAACGTGCTCGAGACGATTCAGGCCGGCTCCATCGTCGTGGACGGACAACTCATGGGCTACGACGCGAAAGACGGCAAGCTCTACGAGCTCGACGACAAGGCAGTGTCTAAGCAACGCTCGAGCATCGGCATGGTGTTCCAGCGTTTTAACCTGTTCCCGCACATGACTGCGCTCGAGAACGTGATGGAAGCTCCCGTGCAGGTGAAGAGCATCAAAGTAGACGATGCGAAGAACCGCGCTCTCGAACTTCTCGAACAGGTGGGCCTATCCGATCGCGCCGATCACTATCCCAGCGAACTCTCGGGAGGCCAACAGCAGCGTGTCGCGATTGCTCGCGCGCTGGCCATGGACCCCGAACTCATGCTGTTTGACGAACCGACCTCAGCACTCGATCCCGAGCTTGTGGGCGAAGTGCTCGCGGTGATGAAGAACCTCGCCACGCAGGGCATGACGATGATTGTTGTGACTCACGAGGTGGCCTTCGCGCGCGAAGTCTCTGACCAAGTCATTCTTATGGACGAGGGACGCATCGTGGAATCCGGTACGCCTGTCGAGGTGTTCGACAATCCAAAGAACTCGCGCACAAAAGAATTCCTCGCAAAAGTTCTGTAAAGCTACACCCTGCGTTCGCTACTGAACATACTCGGTAGGACGAGCAGAAGTGAATGAAGACTTCGTTCGACGGTCAAGGCCCGGCTGATCGTGGGTATCAGCCGGGCCTTCACGCACTCACACGGAAGTTCTCCATTTTGCAGGACAAGCGTTAGCCAAGAATCATCGCGGCAGCCTTCTCGCCAATCATTACCGAGGGAGCGTTGGTATTTCCGGTTGTGACCAGCGATGGAGGCATCGGCCACCAGAGCGTCCCACCGGCGCTGACTTCCCTCGCGTTTGCCCTCGCGGTCCACATACACTTTCGCCGAATCCTGGTCATGCAAGATGTCGTTTTCACGCTTTTAACGGGCTACCGTCCGATTCATCGCTCTGCCTTTCCTTCTCCTGACTTCATTTTAGAAGTGCACGTTTGAGGGCGTGCCGGGGCTGGCGGAATTGGGTAACACGACGGCGGATTGTCAGCACAAAACAACTACGAGGAGAAGCACTATAGGAACGAGGGGCCCATACGACATCGTCGATCTTCTTCTGCGTGTTGAGAACCTGTCGCGCAATCGGTGGATCGGAGGGCCCATGAGACAAACCGGTGTCATTCTCGTCTTTCGACGTGGGACATGTAAATTTTCCACAATTGCGAAGCTAAAAGATTCGGCCAACCCCGCATGGAACATCGGGCCAGAGACCCTCCCGTGTTCTTCTGGCAATTTTGTCGCGTATTCCAGCCGATTCATAAGTAGGGACGCGGAAGGGGCTCGGTTCCTAGTTGAACCGAGCCCCTGACCTTTAGATTGTGCTGAGCTTCGTGCTTACTTGTCAGCCGAATCTGCCGAAGGTGCGGAATCAGCGCTATCCGCCGAGTCTGCGGACTCCGGTGAGTCTGCCGAATCTGGCGAATCAGCGCTATCGGGCGAGTCTGCGGACTCGGGCGAGTCTGCGGATTCGTCGGTTTCCTCAGCTGCGGCAGCCTTCTGGGCAGCCTTTTCAGCTTCCTTCACAACGGCCTGCTTGGGCGAGACCGGCTCGAGGACGAGCTCGATCATGGCCATCGGCGCGTTGTCACCCTTACGGTGCGGGAGCTTCGTGACGCGTGTGTAGCCGCCGTTACGCTCCGCAAACTTCGGGGCGAGCTCTTCGAAGAGGATGTAAGCTGCCTCGCGGTCGCCAAGGACCTTGAGAGCTAGGCGACGGTTGTAGGTGTCGCCTTTCTTCGCCTTCGTGATGAGCTTTTCCATGTGCGGGCGAACGCGGCGTGCGCGTGCCTCGGTGGTCACGATCGACTCGTTCTCAATCAGCGACTTGCACAGGTTGGCAATAATCTTGCGCTCGTTGGCCGGGCTGCCTCCAAGACGCGGACCCTTTGAGGGCTTGGGCATGATTTCTCCTAAATTTTCTTCGCGGCTCTGACTTTCGCCGTTACCGCCGCCCTCCCCGAGCGTTCAACCCAGGTGGGGCACATCCAAACTTATGCGTCGTCGCTGAACTGCATGCCGTAGGCGTCCTCACCGAAGCCCGTCATGTAGCCAGCTGGCGAATCCTTCAGGCGAAGATCGAGCTTCGACAGCTCATCCTTGACATCCTCTATGGACTTCGCACCGAAATTGCGAATGTCGAGGAGGTCGGCCTCGGAACGCATAACAAGTTCACCGATCGTGTGGATACCCTCGCGCTGCAAGCAGTTCTGCGAGCGAGCAGGAAGGTTGAGGATCGTGATGGGACGCTGCAGGTCCGAGCTCTGCTGCTCAACAACCGGGGGTTCCTTGAGCTCCAGGCCTTCCACTTCTTCGTTGAGCTCGGTTGTCAGACCGAACAGCTCGACGAGGGTCTTGCCAGCCGATGCGAATGCATCACGCGGGGCGGTGGACGGCTTGGTCTCGACGTCGACAATCAGCTTGTCGAAGTCGGTGCGCTGGCCAACACGGGTAGCCTCGACCTTGTAGGAAACCTTGACGACCGGCGAGTAGATCGAATCAATCGGGATTCGGCCAATCTCGTAGTCCGGCGAGTTGTTCTGTGCAGCGGAAACGTAGCCACGGCCACGCTCAACCGTCAGATCAACCTCGATCTTGCCCTTCTCATTGAGAGTGGCAATCACGAGGTCAGGGTTGTGGATCTCCACGCCGGAAGGTGGCGTGATGTCCGATGCGAGAACCTCGCCCGGTCCCTGCTTGCGCAGGTACATGAGGACAGGTTCGTCGTGCTCGGAGGTCACAACGAGTTCCTTGAGATTCAAGATGATCTCGGAAACGTCTTCCTTGCATCCGGGGATCGTCGAGAACTCATGCAGGACGCCGTCAATGTGAACTGACGTGACTGCAGCTCCTGGAATAGAAGACAGCAGGGTACGGCGCAACGAATTGCCGAGCGTGTAGCCGAAGCCAGGCTCGAGCGGATCGAGCGTAAAGCGTGAACGTGTATCGGAAATCTGGTCTTCCGTCAGCGTGGGCCGCTGTTCAATGATCACTGGTGATGTCCTTTCATTGGGTGCCCGCTATATGACACCCAGAAAAATTCTTCTAGTTGGGGATCATCCCCTGCATCTCCGAGAGGACCCGGAGATGCGGCGCCGGTGGCCCCATACCCCAAAAGGAGTGAGGTGCCCCAGCTGTGGATCAAACGCGGCGACGCTTGGGCGGACGAGTTCCGTTGTGGGGCTGCGGGGTCACGTCGGAAATCGAAGTGACCTCAAGGCCGGATGCGGTGAGCGAGCGAATCGCAGTTTCGCGGCCCGAGCCAGGGCCCTTTACGAAGACGTCGACCTTCTTCAGGCCCTGATCCATCGCGCGGCGAGCTGCGTTTTCCGCGGCGAGCTGTGCGGCGTACGGGGTGGACTTACGCGAACCCTTAAAGCCGACCATGCCGGCCGACGCCTGTGCGATGACTTCGCCCTTTGCGTCGGTGATGGAAACAATCGTGTTGTTAAATGTGGACTTGATATGCGCCTGTCCGTTGAGGACGTTCTTACGCGCGGTGCGGCGCGGGCGGCGCGACTGTGTCTTGGGTGGCATGTGTACTCCTGAACCTCTTAGGCCTTCTTCTTACCTGCGACGGTGCGCTTGGGACCCTTGCGGGTGCGCGCATTCGTCTTTGTGCGCTGACCGCGGACGGGCAGGCCACGTCGGTGGCGCAGACCCTGGTAGCTGCCGATCTCGACTTTGCGACGAATGTCAGCCTGGACCTCGCGGCGGAGATCACCTTCGACCTTGTAGTTATCGTCGATGTGGTTCTTGAGCTTGACCAGATCGTCCTCAGTAAGATCGCGGACGCGAGTATCTGGATTCACGCCGGTTGCTTCCAGCGACTCCTGGGCACGGGTACGACCAATGCCAAAAATATATGTGAGTGCAACCTCGACGCGCTTATCGCGCGGGAGATCAACTCCAGAAAGACGTGCCATGATTGGCTCCCTAATGTCTTATCCCGAAGGTGTGGAGCATTATCTTCCCTGTGGAGCTTTCCTCAGAGCCTCAGCCTCCGGACTGAGGGTTGCTTTCGCCGATAATGCAATTGCTGTGGGTGTTTTCCCCACTGTCAGCAGTGCTGACGGATCTTGCCGTGCAGGTTAACCCTGACGCTGCTTGTGCCTCGGGTTATCGCAGATAACCATGACACGACCGCTGCGACGGATGACCTTGCAGTTATCGCAGATCCTCTTCACGCTAGGCTTGACCTTCATTTGTGGTGCTTCCTATGCCGTTTCCGGCGGTCGATTGCGGATTACTTGTAGCGATATACGATCCGGCCGCGATTGAGATCGTAGGGCGTGAGCTCTACGACGACGCGATCTTCCGGAAGGATCCTGATGTAGTGCTGACGCATCTTGCCTGAGATATGCGCGAGCACGACGTGCCCGTTTTCCAACTCGACACGAAACATTGCATTCGGCAAGGCCTCAGAGACCGTGCCTTCTACTTCGATGACGCCTTCTTTCGCCATGTCCCCCGCTAACTTCAATCATTGACATCGAAAGGATTCTTTCGACGGGCACCCAATGGGCACCAACGCTCTAGTTTACGTGAAACATCACATAGCTTTAAAGGTCGTTTGAGGTTAATCCCGTCACGCACCGCGCCTTTCGAGAATCCTCAAAGGTCAGAATAGCCCACCCAGGACCCTCGAATCACCCTGCGGACAACACGAGAGCTCTTGTGCATTGCCGGGTAGTTGGCATAGCCTAGTAGCGTGTGCCGCTGAGATGCGGGCGCAATTAAACATGTTGGGAGGCGGACGAATGAGATCCTCAGCTACGTCGTCACAAATGAGAAAAGGCACCGTTGAACTGGCGATCCTTGCGCTACTGGCGCGCCGCGACTACTACGGCGGCGAACTCGTCGATGAACTTGCCACATTCCCGGGCCTCGATGCCGCTTCAGGCACCGTTTATCCGATTTTGAAGCGAATGGCGAAGTCTGGGCATCTCACCACTCGGTGGGAGGAATCCCCCGCGGGTCCGCCGCGCAAGTACTACGCCCTCACAGCGTCCGGCAACGCCGAACTCGCGTCCCTGAGTTCCGAGTGGAATCAACTCCAATCTGCGCTCAACGCCCTACTGGCCGACAAGGAGTCATCATGAGTAAACCGATCTTTAACACCGTAGGCCTCGCCAACGATCCCGAGGGCCGCGAACGCTGGTGGGATCCTGCAGACCCACGTATCTTCGTTCCGCGAGCGATTGGACTCGGCTGGGATATCAACTTTGGAGCAATAGCCGTCAAGCTCGGCTGGATTCGCGAAGACGACCTTGACGACCACGTCATCGCAGCCATTCCCGAGAGGTTCACGGCAGCGGCCGAAACGGCAGTCGGTATAAGCGCCGGCCTTGCCATGGGTGCGAACTTTTACAATCTCTCCCAGACTGGCGACCGCCGGGCAGCAATGGACAACGTAATCGGCGCTGGATTAGTCACGGTTTTCGCCGCCACGAGGAAGCAACCGGCTGATCGTCTCATCACGGGGGCACTGGCCACCGCGATAAATACGGCGGTAGGGCTGAAGTCTTTGGAGGGAGTCGTCACGGCTCCTGGGATCAAACGCGCACTAAAGTTTGGTCAGGTGACGGCAATCATCGGAATTCCCCTCGGCATCGTCACTAGCGGCATCAAGCTGGGGCTTGCACGGGTCGCGTCACCGTAGGGTCACAACCGTGGATGATCTCCAGCCTCCCATCCGCACGCTTGCGAACCAGAAGCACACATGATCTCCGGAGCTCGCGCGAACTCCCCACGCTTGGAGTCGTTGTGCCTAGACTCGCCACCCGTACTCTGAACCTGAATCGCGATTAGATACCGCTACTCTTCGCGTTCAGCGGCCTCGTCGGTTCCGGCTTCGCCTAACCCGTATAGGTCCGCGACCAAATCGAGCTCTTGTAGGAGCACCGGGACGACGCCGAAAGCGCTCGAACCTAGACCAATCACGTCGGCCAAAAGGTTACGGCTACGATGAGAGCGGGACCGGCGTGATCCCGAACGGCGCAAGGCCCTCAGCTCCCCCATCACGCGCAGTCAACACCCAGATACCTTGTGAATGCTTGGCCACCATATGTTCCCAATGTGCAGAATCGGAGCCGTCAACAGTCACGACCGTCCAGTCATCGTCGAGAACCTTGGTCTCTTGCTTGCCCGCTGCGAACATCGGCTCGATGCATAACACCATGCCGTTTTTCAGCCGCGGGCTCCGCCCACGCACACGGTAGTGGAGCACATCGGGCTCCTGGTGCATTGAGCTACCGATGCCGTGGCCAACATAGTCGCGCAGGATATCGGGCTGCTCGGATGCGGGAAGCTCGCTAACAAAATCGTCGATCGCAGCGCCGATCGCGTTGACTCGCCTACCTGTGGCCATCGCAGCGATCCCCACCCACATCGCATCGTGGGTGATCTGGGACAGACGTTCGCGGCCTTCACGGACGTCGTCGTCACCTCCGGGAAGGACCACGGTGAACGCCGAATCGCCGTGCCAACCGTCTACAACGGCCCCGCAGTCGAGCGAAACAATATCTCCGGGCTCGAGCACACGTTCCCCCGGAATGCCGTGCACGACGACGTCGTTCACAGACGTGCAGATCTGGCCCGGGTAGCCGTAGTAGCCAAAAAAATTGGATGTCGCACCGGCGTTCTCGAGAACGTCGAGCGCGATTCCGTCGAGATCGGCAGTCGTCATTCCTGGTGCAATCTGCTCACGTAGGGCAGCTTGAATGTCGGCAACCACCAGGCCAGCTCGGCGCATGAGCCGAATCTGATCAGGTGACTTATATTCGATCACTCGGTGGCCTTCTTCGGCGCATCCTTGGACGCAAAGAACTCCATTGCGTTGCTTACCAGACGATCGCGAACCTCATCGATTGTTCCGAGGCCATCGACGCCGATCACAATGTTGCGGTCACGATAGACCTCGAGCAACGGGGCAGTCAGCTTGTGATACACGGAGATCCGGTGACGAATGACGTCCTCCGTGTCGTCCGTACGGCCCTCAATCTCAGCGCGCTTGAGGAGCCGTCCAACGATCTCCTCGTCCGGAATCTGGAGTTCAATGACGGCATCCAGCGGGCTGCCCTGCTTATCGAGTACCTCATCGAGCGACTCAACTTGCTCGAGGGTGCGAGGGTAGCCGTCTAACAAAAACCCTCGGTTCGGACCGATGGCATCGAGATGCTCGGCTATCATTCGGTCCGTTACTTCATCCGGGACCAAGTTGCCAGAATGAATGTAGGACGCGATCAACTCGCCCAATTCCGAACCAGACCGAACCGTGTTTCGAAACAATTCGCCGGAGGAAATCCACACGATCCCAAGGTCGTGGCTGACGTGTTTGGCCTGGGTACCCTTGCCAGCCCCCGGAGGGCCGACGATCAAGAGACGATAACTCAACGCAGGAATCCTTCATAGTGCCGCTGCTGAAGCTGGGCGTCGATGTCCTTGACTGTCTGGAGGCCAACGCCCACCAAAATAATAATCGACGTTCCGCCGAAGGCCATGGACTGAATACCCATAGCATTGAAAACGAGCTGCGGGATGAGTGCGATTGTTGCGAGGTACAGGGCGCCAACCCAGTTAATGCGGTTAATAACGTAGCGCAGGTAGTCGGCTGTCGGCTGACCGGCTCGAATGCCAGGTACGAAGCCGCCGTAGCGCTTCATGTTATCGGCGATCTCCTCCGGGTTGAACGTGATCGACGTGTAGAAGAACGCGAAGAACACGATAAGCACGAAGTAAACCAGAAGGTACCAACCGGAACTTGGACCGAAGTTGAGAGTCAGCCACTGCACCCATCCCGCGTTCGGATCGCCGAACTGCGTGAGCATCTGTGGCAGTGCCAAAATTGAGGAGGCGAAGATGACCGGAATGACGTTCGCCATGTTGATCTTGATCGGAATGTACGTGGACGTACCGCCATAGGTACGGCGGCCCACGACGCGCTTCGCGTACTGGACCGGAATGCGGCGCTGCGACTGTTCAACGAATACGACGACAAGCGTGATCGCCAAGAACATGACCAAAACGATTAGGAGTCGGCTGACGCCACCATCAGACTGGTAGACGTTCGTGAGCATTGCAGGGAACGAGGCCGCAATGCCGGTGAAAATCAGAAGCGACATGCCATTGCCAACACCGCGCTCCGTGATCTGCTCACCGAGCCACATGACGAGTGCGGTACCAGCCGTAACGGTGAGAATTGTAATGAGGTACTTCCACGGGGTGGCATTGGGAATCGGGTCGAGATTACACAGAGGGAAGAGCTGGGAGTTCGCGATAGACACCATGACGGAGGCTTGGAGGACAGCCAAGAAGATGGTGAGGTAACGCGTGTACTCTGTCAGCTTCGCTTGGCCAGACTGGCCTTCCTTGTGAAGCTCTTCAAACCGAGGAATAACCACGCGCATCAGCTGCACAATAATCGACGACGTAATGTACGGCATGATTCCGAGTGCAAATACTGACAGCTGTAAAAGCGCCCCACCTGAGAACATGTTCATCATGGTCAGCAGATCCGCGCCACCTTGCTGATCCAAACACTGCTTGACGTTCGCGTAGGACACGAACGGTGCGGGCAGGTAGGTGCCAAGGCGGTAAATGGCCATGATGAGCATGGTGAACAGGAGCTTGCGCCGCAGATCCGGAGTCCGGAATGCTGATACTAATGCTTTGAACAAGACAGTCCTCCAAATGCAGGCCCGAGGGCCGTCGCGGGCGTCCGGGCGAACCGGACGTGTACCGACTTTGCGATACGACGTCGAATACACGACCCCGTAAGACTATACCTGCAACTGCGGGCGTTCCCAGTACTGAAGATGCCGGATGCGCCACAGATTTCGGCAGATTAGTTGAATAACAAAATGATTAGTGTAAAAGAAAGGTCGGCTTCCACCGATGTGGAAGCCCACCCCACACGTACTTAGACGTCGCGCTTTTCGAGCGAACCGCCTGCTGCCTCGATCTTCTCCTGGGCCGAGCCGGACCACGCGTCAACGGTCACGTTGACCTTAACGTTGATCTCACCCGAGCCGAGGACCTTCACGGGGCGGTTCTTGCGAACAGCACCCTTCTCCACGAGGCTCTCCACTGTAACGTCTCCGCCGTCAGGGTATAGCTCATTCAGTGCGTCAAGGTTGACGACCTGGTAGTACACCTTGGCAGGATTCTTGAAGCCGCGAAGCTTCGGCAGACGCATGTGAAGTGGCATCTGACCACCCTCGAAGCCCGGACGAACCGTGTTACGAGCGTAGGTACCCTTCGTACCGCGACCTGCGGTCTTGCCGCGCTTGCCACCATGGCCTCGGCCAACTCGAAGCTTCGACTTGTTCGAACCGGGTGCGGGGCGCAGGTCGTGAATCTTCAAAGGCTCTGACCTATTAGTCGAATCAGCCATTAGTCGACCTCCTCCACTTCAACCAGGTGCTGGACCTGACGGATCATACCGCGCACGGCGGCATTATCCGGCAGAGTCACCGTCTGGTGAATCTTCCTCAAACCAAGCGCACGCATGGTGGCACGCTGGTTTTGTTTGCAACCGATAAGGCCCCTCTTCTGCGTAATCTTCAACATTATGCACCAACTCCTGCGGCGGCCGCCTCGTTCTCATCACGCTGTGCTTCGAGTTCGGCGTCCTCGCGTTCCTTGGCCTCGTGCTCGGCACGGGCGCGGAGCATCGCATGCGGAGCTACCTCGTCAACCGGGAGACCGCGGCGCGCTGCCACTGCCTCAGGCTGCTCGAGTTCCTTCAAACCTGCGATGGTTGCACGGACAATGTTGAGCGCATTGGACGAGCCAAGCGACTTGGTCAGAATGTCATGGATGCCTGCGGCCTCCATGACAGCACGGACCGGGCCGCCGGCAATTACGCCGGTACCGGGCGCTGCCGGGCGCAGGAGGACAACGCCAGCGGCGTCCTCTCCCTGAACCAGGTGCGGAATAGTCGTGCCAATGCGCGGAACCTTGAAGAAGTTCCTCTTGGCCTTCTCAGTTCCCTTCGCGATTGCGGCGGGAACTTCCTTGGCCTTTCCGTAGCCAACTCCAACCGTGCCGTCGCCATCGCCCACCACAACCAATGCGGTGAACGACATGTTGCGACCGCCCTTGACGGTCTTGGCGACACGGTTAATCGTGACGACTCGTTCGATGTATGCGTTCCTGTCATCGCGACGATCGGAACGACGCTCATTGCGACGCCCTTCGCGACGATCGCGGCGCTCTTCGCGCTGATCGCCGCCATCCCGGCGTCCACGCTGCTCTGCAGCCATGTCTATATCCTCTCGTTCCAGATCACAGGGTCAGGCCGGCTTCGCGGGCGCCATCGGCAACCGCGGCCACACGACCGTGATACTTGTT
>JBHWRK010000142.1:0-2505 GCA_043426715.1 Trueperella sp.
GCCAGCCACGTATGTGTCTCCCGTGTATTCAACCGAGTCAGTCGATAGGACAACCTCCCACGTGGCATCCTCGATCGTTTCGGGGACGACGAAGTCGAGATCCTCCTCAGAGGCGTTGTACGCGATCAAGAAATCGTCGTCGACGACCTTGTTTCCACGAGGATCGGGTTCCGCAATGCGGTCGCCATTGAGATAGACCAGCACCGACCGAGCAAACCAGGTGTCCCAGTCCTCATCGGCCATTTCCTCGCCACTATTGACGAACCAGACGATATCGCCCCGTTCGGATTCGCCACCGCGGCCGGCGTCGCCTTTAAAGAAACGACGACGACGGAACACTGGGTGCTCGCGACGAAGAGCAATAAGTGCTTGGACAAAGCGATGAATCTCAACCTTGTCCTCGTCAAGCTCCCAATCTACCCACGACAATTCGTTGTCCTGTGCGTAGACGTTATTGTTGCCGTCTTGCGTACGGCCAATCTCGTCGCCGTGCGAGATCATCGGCACGCCTTGGGAAGTCAGCAGTGTTGTGAACATGTTCTTTATCTGACGCAAGCGCAGCGAACGGATCTCAGGATCGTCGGTGGGGCCTTCAACGCCGTGGTTCCACGACTGGTTGTTGTTCGAACCGTCTGCGTTGTCTTCGCCGTTGGCCTCGTTGTGCTTCTCGTTGTAGGACACGAGATCGCGCATCGTGAAGCCGTCATGGGCGGTAATGAAGTTGATCGATGCAAATGGGCGGCGACCGGAATGTTCGTACAGATCCGATGAGCCCGTCAGTCGGGAAGCGAACTCCGATAGTGTCGAGGGCTCACCGCGCCAGAAATCGCGCATCGTGTCACGGTAGTTGCCGTTCCATTCCGTCCACAGTGGTGGGAATTCGCCCACGTTGTAGCCGCCTTCGCCAACGTCCCACGGCTCGGCAATCAACTTGACCTGCGAGATGATCGGATCCTGTTGGATGATGTCGAAGAACGAGGAGAGCTTGTCAACCGCGTGGAGCTCGCGCGCGAGCGTGGAGGCAAGATCGAAGCGGAATCCATCAACATGCATGTCCACGACCCAGTAGCGCAACGAATCCATGATCAGCTGCAGGCTGTGAGGCGATGACATATTGAGCGAGTTGCCGGTTCCGGTGGTATCGAAGTAGTGAGCCTTATCGTCTTCGACCAGACGGTAGTAGGCTGCGTTGTCAATTCCTCGGAAGGAGAGCGTTGGGCCCATGTGGTTGCCCTCGGCCGTATGGTTGTAGACGACGTCAAGAATGACCTCGATATCCGCCTCGTGGTAGGCCTTGACCATCGCCTTGAACTCTTCGACCTGCGAACCGCGCTCGCCGGAGGAGGAGAAGGTGTTTTGCGGCGCAAAGAAGCCGATGGTGTTGTACCCCCAGTAATTCGACAATCCCTTCTCGATGAGCGACGTGTCGTTGACAAACTGGTGGATGGGCATGAGCTCGAGCGCCGTGATGCCGAGTTCCTTCAAGTAGTTGACCATGGCGGGGTGCGCCATACCCGTGTACGTGCCACGCATTTCCTCCGGAATATCCGGATGGAGCTTGGTCATGCCCTTCGGGTGAGCCTCGTAGATGACCGAGTTGTGATAATCGTGCTTCGGCGGCCGATCGTGGCCCCAGTCGAAGAACGGGTTGACAACAATCGAGAGCATCGTGTGACCGAGAGAATCGAGTTCGGAGCGCTTGGAGTTGTCGTAAAAATCGTAGGAGAAGTTTGCTTGATGATTGTCGACCTGGCCCTCGATTGCCTTTGCGTAGGGATCGAGGAGGATCTTTGAGGGGTCACAGCGGTGACCGTTCTTGGGGTCGTAGGGTCCATGAACGCGGAAGCCGTAGCGCTGACCGGGGCGGATGCCCGGAATGTAGCAGTGCCAGACGTAGGCATCGACTTCGCGCATCTCAATGCGCTGCTCGTTCATGTCATCGTCTATGAGGCAGAGTTCGATCTTGTCCGCTATCGAGGAGAAGATCGCAAAGTTCGTTCCGGTGCCATCAAATGTCGCACCGAGTGGATAAGGTTTACCTGGCCAAATTTCCATGTCTTAACACTCTCACGTTTAGTTGAAAAGTTTGTAAACCGCGGTGCGCATGTATCGTTGTTTTCGCTGATAGCGCGCGGATCGTGGGCTTGAACACGTTGGCGAAATGTAGTTTGAATCATACCGGCAATTCGGGAACGTGTGGCGGGTTGGTGCGCTAGTCGAACTTAAATTGCAGGTGCCCGCGCTGGCGCTCTAATCTGCCAAGGAGATTGCGACCCGACTCGGCCGTGATGTGTGCGGCAACGATTCGAACGAGAACTTGGACGACGAGGGAGGACGTCCCCGCGTCCGCGTTTTCAGACCACGCAACGAGCGGTTGAAACTTCTCATCAATTTCCGCAAACTGGGACGCTCTCAGGCGCTTGGCTTCCTCCACTTCGCGGTTGGTCCAAGCCTCTTCCTCCGCGCGTGCCTGCTCGGCGCTGCGGCGAACGAACGTAGCACTAA
>JBHWRK010000143.1:0-8949 GCA_043426715.1 Trueperella sp.
GCGCGCGTTCGGCCACCTTCTACGAAGATTTCTCCAAGGTGTTCACCACCATCGACACCACGCACTCGTGGGCACAAGCGAACTATTCGGCCACCGTCCCGGAGACGTTCACGTTACTAGGTGAGGCCGTTGGGTACGACGACGCCGGGGTGCAGCTCGCGTCCGACCTTGACCGTCTCATGGCGAGGTACAAGGACCTGGGCGCCGATAAGGGTTCGGCGCTGGTGCTCATGGCTAATGCCGGCGAGATCTCCCTTCACGATAAGGGCTCACGTTGGGCTCCCATTTACGACGTCTTCGGGTTTGCCGAGGCCTACGAGAAGGACGAGGCGGACGAGGGCCACCAGGGCGAAAAGGTCTCGTTTGAGACCGTCAAGGAAATCAATCCGGACTGGCTCTTCGTGGTCGATCGCGATGCGGCCGTGGGTCAGGCAGAGGCCGGCGATACGGCCCAGCAAGTTCTGGATAACGAGATCATCCACGCCACGAACGCGTGGAAGAACGAGCAGGTTATCTATCTTTCACCCGAACGGTGGTATGTGGTTATGACGGGCGCATCCAACTTCCCCGCGATGCTTGATGAAATTGCTGATGCGATCCAGTAACACCACTGTCAGCCGTAGGCGCGCCGGACTGTCCGACGCGCCTACGCGCACGCGTCCCCTCAAACCACTCAACCTGGAGGCAGCCCGCCCCTGCCTAAATCCGGCTACCTGCGAGCATTCGCCCACCTGCCGCCGGTCGGGCCGTCGCGGAAATTTCCTTCTGTGGCTGAGCCTGAGCGGCGCGATCGTCGTCGTTCTTGCCGTGGTGTCCACAATGATCGGCGGGGCATCGATGTCGATGGCGGACATCGTCACGGGCCGCGGCAGCGCCGACGACATGCAGATCCTCCTCGCATCACGCCTCCCGCGCACGTTGGCAGTCATGCTCTCGGGCGCCGCGATGGCGGTGGCAGGGCTCGTCATGCAGTTGCTGGTGCGAAACAGGTTCGTTGAGCCCTCCACTACGGGCGTCACCGAATCCGCTGGCCTAGGCATTCTCATGGCCACCATTTTCGTGCCGGCGCTGAGCCTGCCATGGAAGATGGTCATAGCCGTGGCGTTCGCGCTCGCGGGTACATTCCTCCTTACAGCTCTCATCCGAGCCCTGCCGCACCGAGACATTATCGTGGTGCCACTCATCGGCCTCATTCTTTCGGGAGTGATCGGCGCGGGCGCCATGTTCCTCGCTTGGGAATTCGCCATGCAGGGCACGTTGAACGCATGGATGACGGGCGATTTTTCAGGCATCATCCGTGGCCGCTACGAACTGCTGTGGATCGTGGCCGCCGTGGCTACGCTGGCCTACATATTTGCCGACCGCTTCACAGTTGCAGGCCTGGGCGAAGACCTCGCCCGCAACCTCGGCTTGAACTTTAAGTCCGTGCAAGCGATCGGTCTGACGATCGTCGCCGTGGTTACCGGCATCACCACCGTGGTGGCCGGTCCGCTACCGTTCCTCGGGCTCGTGGTCCCCAATCTCGTATCGATCATTCAAGGCGACTACATCCGCCGATCACTCCCGCTCGTTGCGCTCGTGGGCGCGGCGTTCGTGCTGCTTGCAGACATCATCGGCCGCTCACTCATCGCCCCCGCTGAGGTTCCGGTGGGCGTGGTCATGGGCATTATTGGCGCGGGTGTGTTCCTCGTGATTTTGCTGAGGAGGGACACGTGACAACGAATGATGTGAAGCGAACGACGACGTTCGGCTCGGTCGGCCTAGGTGACGGCGCCAGCTCCTTTGGCGCTACCAGCCCAATTGGCTCCGCCGATACCGCAGACATCGATCGCGTCATCAACTCTCGGCGCTCACAGATCCGCAAGCGACTCATCGCGATCGGCGCGGCCGCGGCGGTCATGAGCATGTTCTTCCTTACCTACGACGCGTTTGGCGCATGGGCGATCATCGGCCCACTACGTGCGAGCCGACTCGCCGCGCTCATTCTTGTGGCGGTGGCGCTCTCCTGCGCCACGGCCGTGTTCCAAGCGGTCACGCGCAACCGGATTTTGAGTCCGTCAGTCATGGGCTTTGATTCGATGTTCCAGCTCACAGCCACGGCGTCGATTTTCTTCTTTGGTTCGGCGGCAGTGGGCCAGATACCGAACTCGGTGATGTTCCTCGTCAATACAGCCCTCATGACTGCGGTGGGCGTGACTTTGTTCCTCGCTGTGCTTCGCAAGGGCCGGTCGAACGTGTACCTCCTCGTGCTGGTTGGCATCGTCGTGGGCACGTTCTTCCGATCGCTCACCGCGCTACTGAGCACCATCATGGACCCAGGCGAATATTTGGCGGTGGCCGATGCGTCCACGGCGTCGTTCGCCGTCATTAACACGGAGTCGCTGGGCGTTGCCACAGTGTTGGCGATCCTCGCCTTGGCCTACATCTGGAAGCGCAGCCCGCAGTGGGACATCCTCGCGCTGGGGCCGGACATCGCGCGGGGGCTTGGCGTGCGCTATGGCCGGGAGGTGCGCTTGGCGTTGACGGCGTCGACGGTGCTGGTTGCGAGTGCGACCGCGCTTGTCGGGCCGCTCATGTTCTTTGGCCTACTGATCGTAAACATTGCTGTGTACGCGGCTGGGCCCAATCGACTTCGGGATCTCATGCTCGCAAGTAGCGGGATCGGCGTCGTCGTTCTTGTGGGTGGGCAGGCGCTACTGGAGCACGTGCTGGGGCAGGCGACGATTTTGCCGGTAATTTTGGAGTTGGTGGGTGGTTTGTTGTTGCTGACGATGATTTTGCGGGGGACGCGCCGATGATCGAGATTTCGAATGTGACGATGGCCTACGACGGCGCCCCAGTGGTTCACGACGTGAGCCTCACGATTCCTGACTCGGGTGTGGCTGCGTTGATCGGGCCAAATGGTGCTGGCAAGTCCACGTTGCTCTCTGGTATTGGGCGGCTCCATCCGCTACTTGGCGGCGAGATCACGATCGATGGTCAGACGCTGGAGGAGTGGGATTCGCAGGAGCTCGCGCGGACGATTGCAATCCTGCGCCAGGAGAATCATCTGGCGATTCGGCTGACGGTGGCTGAGTTGGTGATGCTTGGGCGGCATCCGCACTCCAGTGGTCGGCGCACGCGCGAAGATTACGCGCATGTGGCCGACGCGTTGGATTGTGTGGATATGCGTGATCATGCGGATCGGTTTATTGACGAGCTCTCGGGTGGTCAACGCCAGCGGGCGTTTATTGCGATGGCCTTGGCACAGGACACGAAGTATTTGTTGCTTGATGAGCCGTTGTCAGCGCTGGACATGCGCCACTCGCGTGACATGATGCGTCATTTGCGTAAGGTGTGCGATGAGCGCGGGATTTCGGTGGTTATCGTGATTCACGATGTGAATACGGCGGCTGCGTATGCGGATACGATGATCGCTCTCAAGGGCGGACACCTTGCTGCTGAAGGTCCGCCCGCTGACGTCATGCGTTCGGATGCTCTCGAAGAAATTTTCGGGGTGGATGTGGATGTGGCTCGCATCGGCGGCCGGCTGGTAGCCATGCCTGTTGCTTAAGAAACAGGCATGTTATTGGCTCGAGCTCGGTGTATTGAAACACCGGTGGGAGCTACCGTTCGATGGCAATCGCGCACAGATCCTCTTCCTCACCGACGGACTGGCATCTTATCGGGCCGAGGTGACGGCGTCGTTAATTCCCCGGTGACTAATCTTCAGCGAACGCCATGAGCGTTGCTATTTTGGTTAAGCTCCGCGCCGATTCGCGGTAAAATCTCATAAGACCGTCACAGACGAAAGAATCTTTTAGACGTCCCGTGACGGATGTGAGACTAGAGGAGATAGAGATCGATGAACGCACCCAGCTCAAAGACGAGCGTGGTTTTACTTGCGAGTGGGTTTCCGTATGGGGATGCAGAACCTCAGTTAGCTTCTGAGGTTGAAGAGATCGCGAAGGACGTCGATCTGACAATCGTGGCACTCTCAGTGCCGCTCACACAGCGCATGCGCCGTCGCTCCATCCCCGAGGGGGTACGCGTTGAGCCTGTGGGCAAGATGCCGAGTATCTTTTATGTGCTCCTAGGTGCCAGCGCTGTGCTGTCGCCGGAGTTCCGCAGGGAAGTGCAGATCGCTCGGGATACAGGCCGCGATCTCATTCCAGCGATCTTCAACACGGTACGCACGTGGGGACGCGCCCATTGGGAAGCGTGGCAGGTCTCGACGTTCCTGCGCATGAACAAGATCGATCGCGATCCGAACCTCGTGCTTTACTCGTCTCGCATGGGCTACACGGAATACCTCACCGCATTGTTGAAGGCGAAATTCCCCCACGCGAAGATCATCCTCAAAGGGCACGGCTCGGATCTTCACCCCTCCGCCGACGCTTCTGAGCGAGTGCCCTTCCGCGATCTTGCGATGGCCGAAGCTGATCACGTCGTCGTCACGTCGCAGTACGGGCGCCGATACATCTTGGAGCAGTTTCCGCACTTCGCCGACAAGGTGTCGGTGAGGCGGGTAGGTACGCCAGACCACGGGCGTGCATTGTGGAGGTCACGGAAGAACGAGATCCGGCTCGTGTCGGCGTCACACATGGACTCCGCCAAGCGCGTCCCAATGATCGCCGAGGGCTTGCGTAGGCTGAACCAACGCCGCCCCGACCTTGCTATTTCGTGGACTCACTACGGCACGGGTGAGGACATGAATGATGTGCGCAGTAAGCTTCGATCGCTTCCGCGTAACGTATCGGTCACGTTGAAAGGTAGCGTCTCCCACCGCGATTTCCTCAACATTTTGCGCACGAAGCACTACGACCTCTTCGTCTCCGCAAGTGCCAACGAAGGCATCTCCACAAAGATGTTGGAAAGCCTTTCGTTCGGCATCCCCGTGATCGGCGCGGACGCCGGCGGGATACCCGAGATCATTGAGCCTGGCATTAACGGCTGGCTCATCGACAATGCTCGCATTCCGCAGTCACTGGCTGATCAAATTGAGAACTACCTCGACCTATCCGCCGATGAGAAGGCCCGCGTCCGAGTGAATGCCCACCAAACCTGGGAAAAGAACTTCCAGGTGGAGCCAGCTGATAACGAATTCGCGAAGTTATTCAAGAACCTCGTGGATAACTGATAATCCGGAATCCACCGGGAGAGGGGTGGGGAGTGACACCGGCTATGTCGCTCTCCCTGAGTGGCCGTGTCTCCGAGTGCGAGATGCCTACCTGCCTGTTTCGGTACGTTCGGACGTCTGATAGAAATGGGTGCAAGTCAACAGCAAAGCTCATCTGGCAATCTTCGAAGGCGTTGGAATAAAGAACTATCGCCTTGGCAGACCTTATTTCACGGAACCTTCTCGTAGATAAGTTTGTGAGCACTGAATCTCTTTCCGTTGTTCTTCGGCTCCAAAACAGTGCGAGGGCGCGACCTACCAAGGTCTTGACGCTAGTATTGTGCAGGGTTTGTGTGGCAGACGACTCACAGCCAGAGGCAGTCGCTCACGTTAAGTCACCTCCAAGCACCAAGCGTATTGTTGTCGCTGATGGGTCCGTCGTGTATCGATTTAAAACGAGCCAACGCGATATACCCACATCAACAGTGCATATCGCGACGTAAATTCAGTTGGTGCAGAAGTCCTCACAAAAGTATGGAAGGCCGAAAGAGTTGTGAACCTTTTCAGAGAGATCACACGAGCAGGCTGCGGTCCGCGGCGAGCATGATGAAGTTCCTGTCGGTGAACATAGCCAGAGAGCTTTGCGGCGACGTTCAATTTCGCAGATTGCCGGTGGTTGGCGTTACCCGAAGCGCCTAACTCCAACGGGATAGTAATACGAAGGGCGGGTCCGGAAAAAGTCCGGACCCGCCCTATTCGAGTCACGAGCTTGCGGGGCTACTTACCCAGAGCCCCGTTCACAACCTCTTGCGCTTCTGCCTGCACCTTCTCCAGGTGCTCCTCACCGAGGAACGACTCAGCGTAGATCTTGTACACGTCTTCCGTACCCGACGGGCGGGCAGCAAACCATGCGTTTTCTGTGGTGACCTTCAGGCCGCCAATTGGCTCATCGTTGCCCGGAGCGTTGACGAGGCGCTCCTTGATCGGCTCGCCTGCCAGCTCGGTGGCGGTCACATCCTCAGGGGAGAGGGTCTTTAGCTTCGCCTTCTCATCCGGCGTGGCAACCGCGTCGAGACGCGCATAAGCAGACTCGCCGTACGTCTCGGTCAGCTCCTTGTGAAGGACCGACGGCGACTTTCCGGTCACTGCCATGATTTCAGACGCGAGCAGATCGAGGATGATGCCATCCTTGTCCGTCGTCCACACGGTTCCATTCTTGCGAAGGAAGGACGCACCTGCGGACTCCTCGCCGCCAAAACCAATCTCGCCCGTAATCAGGCCAGGCACGAACCACTTGAAGCCGACGGGGACTTCAACCATCTTCTTGCCCATGCCCGCAACCACGCGGTCGATGAGTGACGATGACACGAGCGTCTTACCCACGCCCACAGTCGGCATCCACTCCTGACGGTGGCTGAACAGGTAGTTAATCGCAACGGCCAGGTAGTGGTTGGGGTTCATAAGCCCAGCGTCAGGTGTGACGATGCCGTGCCGGTCGGCATCGGCGTCATTACCCGTGGCAATGTCGAACGGTGAGGCGCCATCCGCGCCCGGCTTCATGCGCTCAAGTAGCGATGCCATCGCGTGTGGGGAAGAGCAGTCCATACGGATCTTGCCGTCCCAGTCGAGGGTCATGAAGCGCCACGTGGGATCAACCTCAGGATTTACCACCGTCAGGTCGAGCCCGTAGCGCTCTCCAATCGCACCCCAATACTCCGCCGATGCGCCACCCATCGGGTCCGCGCCGATACGAATACCTGCCGAGCGGATCGCCTCAAGATCAATAATTGAGGACAGGTCATCCACGTACGCCGATAGATAATCATGCCCACGGGTCGTGTCTGCAACGCGTGCCTGTTCGAAGGGAACGCGCTTAACGTCCTTCCATCCGTTGCGAAGCAACTCGTTCGCACGCGCCGCGATCACCTCGGTGGCGTCCGTATCGGCCGGGCCACCGTGAGGCGGGTTGTACTTAAAGCCACCGTCACGCGGCGGGTTATGCGACGGCGTAATGACGATGCCATCGGCAAGACCTGGACCTCGCGTACGCACGCCTTCGGCAGTGTCTGCACCATTGGCAGTCAGAATCGCCAGTGACACAGCCGGGGTGGGCGTCCAGGAATTTCGGGCGTCAATCCGCACCTCGACGTCGTTCGCTGCGAGCACCTCGAGCGCCGTCTTTTCCGCAGGCTCGGACAGGGCGTGAGTATCGCGACCGATGTAGAGCGGTCCGTCGATTCCCTGAGACTTGCGATATTCCACGATTGCTTGCGTGGTGGCCACAATATGGGCCTCGTTAAACGCTCCGTCGAATGCGGAACCACGGTGCCCCGACGTTCCGAACACGACCTGCTGGGCCGGATTATCCGGGTCCGGCTCCATGTCGTAATACGCCGAAATCAGGGCATCAACATCAATTAAATCTTCTTCTTGGGCAAGTTTGCCAGCACGTTCATTCATATCTGTATGTTCTCATTTATTGTGATATGGATCTACATATTTCGCTAAGCGTGACCATGTTGAGCCGCGTCTGTCACGGCTCGGAGAGGGAGTCACTTATCAGCAACGTGACGTATCCGTACACGTGCGCCTCCCACATTCCGCCCCACCGCCGCTGGGCATAGTCGATCTTTTCCTCGACCGGCCCGTCTAGTTCGACCACCCACGCCTGCGGAATCACCCCGCCCATCGAGCCCGTCCAATACACCTCGTAGTCCGTGGCGAGATAGGCCAGATGCGTGACATCCGAGGCGACGACGGTCTGGCGCCCCGCGCCCATTTCCTCCAGCGCCGCAAGCACGTTGCGCGATCCGTTCGGATCCCACACGTAGTAGTTGTGCCACACGTGGCGCAGTGGCCCAGTTCCTACCATGAATAACGACGACGATAGGGCGATTGCGCCCATTGCAATCGCGACGTTCCTGCCGCGGCTTTCGTTAGCGCCGCTCAGATGATGTGCTGTGCGATGGGAGGTCCACCGCTCGAACCCATCAACTGCCGCCACAATGACGATCGGCATGAGCACGGCAGAATAGTGCCACGTCCACCCCCAGTACTGTTCGACATTGCCTACGAATCGCCACGCCAGCGTGGGCAGAACCAAAAGCACAAGCGGAGAGCGCAGTGCGAACACGCCACCGAGTGCGATGAGCAACAGGATGGTCGCCCACCGTTCAGGCGAGAGCACGATGGTGGCGAGCCGATCGGGTATCGATTCATCGTCGACCCGATCCACGTAATCCCACGCGCCGCCGGGGTTGAACGCGGGCAAGATGACGAACACGGCGAGCACGAACCACGCTGCGCCCCACATGCCAAGGCCGAACCACGGCGTCGTCGGTTTGTCTTGCCGCCACGCATTCCATAAACCGATGGCACCAAACGTAACGACGGTCAATCCCAGATCTTCTTTGACGAATACAAGTGCGCCGATCGTGGCAATCGCCGGCCACATCCGCCCACACATATAGAACACCAAGCCGTACGCCAGTAGTGGCACGGCAAATGCGATCTCGTGGAATTGCACGGCCACTGCATTTGCGAGCCCCCAGCTCAGCGCGTAGGCGGCGCTAAGGACCCCGCCAGCGGTGCGGCCCAAACGTTCGTGGGCCAGCCACGTAATAGGCACAATTGAGATCGAGAACAGTGCGTTCTGCGTTACCCAGAGCGTGAGGCCCGAGGGAAATACAGCAAAGAGCGGGGTCAGTAGGACCAGGACCGGATGGAAATGGTCACCCCACAGGTTGTACCCCGGACCCTTGATCGTCACGATCGGTTCGCTCAACGTGCGATAGCGCTCAAGCAGTTGGGTGAAGATACCGAGATCCCAGCTCGGTGCGGCAAAGTTACTC
>JBHWRK010000144.1:0-8991 GCA_043426715.1 Trueperella sp.
AATCTCGGGATTTACATCAATATAGGCCTCAAGAACGTCGCGAGCCACGTCGATGGAGTCGACGAGCGGGTGGTGCGCGAGCGCTTGCCATGCCAACGTCTTATCGCCCGCGAGCGCCGCTTCGATCACGAGTTCCTCGCACGCTTTAATCGTGGTCATCAGACCGAGCTGCGGGCCGCTCACCGGCCCAGGCCTGCGGGGATGGATGCCGTCCGCATCCACCGTGCACGGCACCTCCACGATCGCATCCTCGCGAAGTTGGGGCACGAGCAGACCGTTGTCCTCGTAGTCATCGGCATCGGTGTTGCTCACGCCAAGAATCATTTGGAAGTTCGAGGGGTTGCCGTTGGTCAAGCCATCCATCAGTTCGAGAGCAACGCGCTGGTATCCGCCGGTGTCGACGTCAGCAAGTGGGCGTTCCTCTCCCTCTTCGCGGGCTTCTGCCATGTAAGTAGCTCCCCGCTCAGCGTCAGTGCGCTTCCACAAGTCGCCAGCCCTCAACGGGTCTGCGGCGGCGCCTTCGTAGAATGCGCCTTGCTGGCGAACGAGGAACTCCCCGCGCGTTTCTCCCTGCATGAGTCGATCTACGACTTCGCGATTCTTGTAGTAGTAATACAGGTATTCGTTCGGCATCGCACCAAGAGCACGAATCCAGTCAGCGCCAATTTCCTTCGCCTCTTCCATCTGCATAAGAAGCTCATCGTCGGCGAGGAGTTTCGGAAGGTAGTCCACCCCGTCTACGGTCATCGACCGCAGCCATCCGAGATGGTTAAGCCCCACGTAGTCGAAATCCACGTCCGCCTCGTCAAGCTCCATCAGGTGCATTGCGCGCCGAACCATGCCGATCGGAGTGTCACAAATACTCACCACACGCGGGTACACCTTACGCATCGCCTGGGTGATAATGCCGGCGGGGTTGGTGAAATTCATGATCCACGCGTCTGGCGCCCGATCGCGCACAACCTCAGCAAGGTGCATCGCCTTGGGAATCTGCCGGAAGGCGTACGCATATCCCGCGATGCCCACGGTTTCCTGGCCGAGCACGCCGCGCTTGAGTGCCTCGCGCTCGTCCATCACACGCCCGCTCGCTCCCGAGACCCGCATTGCCGAGAACACATAGTCGGTTCCGTCGATCGCGTCCTCGAGCGACGTTGTAGTTGTGATCTGTCCAATCGCATCCGCTAAGCCGAGTTGGTCAAGGACGTTGCGCATGACACCAAGACGTTCCCTATCGACGTCGTACAATGCGAGCTCGTCAAGCCGAACTTCCGAGCCCTCTTGGAATACCGAAGCCATGTGCGGGACGCGAAAACCGCCGCCGCCAATCAGGGTAAGTTTCATTCCGCCTTCTCACATTCGATTCCACACCAAGACTACGGCCGAGTCCGCTGCCAATCAAAGCTCGCCGGGCAGTTCGCGCGCCGCCCGATTAGGGCCGGCCGAGCGCCTTGCTCGGTATGCTGGGACGCATGGAACACGCACACGTGGTCGTAGCAGGATCGCTTTTTCTTGACATCGTCAGCTATGGACTCAAACACGCACCTGTGCCGGGTGAGGAGCAGTGGGTTGAGGGCGGCGACATCATGGTCGGTGGCGTGGCGAATCAGGCGGTGGCCTGCTCGCGCCTCGGATTAGACGTCAACGTACTAACAGCTTTCGGATTGGACCGCGCTGGCCGATGGGTGCGCGAGTTGCTCGACGAAGAAAATATTCGGTTTGACGGGTCGACGACGGTGGAACGGCAAGCCGTCACGATCGCCCAGAATTTTGACGGCGACCGTGCCTTCACCACGTGGGGAGAAATGTCAGGAGCGCTACCTCCAGACGGCATGCCCAGTCCCGATTATTTCTTGGCATCCGTTCCGTACGTGGCGAAGGCAGCAAATACCGTGCGTAGGTGGCGCGACGAGGGCACCACAGTGATTGTGGACTCGTGCTGGGATCCGTCAAAGACATGGGATCCGGCGGCGATGGATCCCATCGCTGACGCAGACATTTTTGTTCCCAACGAGGTCGAGTGTCTAAATTACGCGCGCGCCGATTGTTGCCGTAGCGGGGCGGCGACGTTCCTCGACAAGGTGCCCGCGATCATCGTCACCCGTGGCGCCAATGGCGTCCTTATTTGCGAACGTCGTGAAAGCTCCGACGACGCGCGTGATCCGATCTTTACTGAACTGCCAGCAATCACTGTTGCCGCCATCGATACGACTGGCGCAGGCGATTCGTTCACCGCCGGACTCGTGCGTGGGCTTGCCGCCGGAGCGCCACTCGTCGAGGCGGCAATTCTTGGGCAGGTCACGGCAGCGTGGACTGTGGAGCGTATTGGAGGTTCAGCCGCCGCGCCGACCAGCAAGGAGCTCCTTGCCTGGGCGGATTCCGGTGAGCTTCGGTGGGCAGCATCTGCCAATGCGACGTCCGACGTTCCGGATCCCGCACAGGTCGTTCGCAATTTACTCAGCTAGCCGGCCCGCGTCACATCCCGGATAGCTGGCTGTCTTCCACTCCTACGACTCTTCGTGTCTGATGGTCTGAGAGATACGAGGACGCGCGGGTTGCAGGTACGTCACTTTCCACATGTGAAGGAAAATAGTCTGCGGGACCAATTCGCGACGCAAAACCCTAGGCGTAATCGACACCGGGCGCGGCCCAACACAAACCTAGTCGTAGATAGCTTTTTGGATGTCCTCGTCTTGCCAGTTCGTGGCGTCATACCAGTAAAAGCCCGAGTCAATCGCCGGCTCAACCGGCTCGCCCTTCGCGGCCTTGACGGCCGTCTCTACCGCGATGTATCCCATGAGGTAGGGATTTTGTGTGACCGAGCCTGCCATGACCCCGTCACGAATCAGCTGCACCTGAACGTAACCCGAGTCGAAGCCGATCACGTGCACGTTGGCTCCCGCTCGCCGAGCCGTCTGCGCAGCTGCAACCGCTCCGTCGTCGTCGGTCGCAAAAATTCCACTCAAGTTCGGATGCGCCTGAATGATCGCCGACGCTTGCTGCTCGGCCTTGGCCTGGTCAGAATCGTTGTATTGCACGTCCACGACCTTGAGGCCTGGCGCGTTTTCCTCGAGGTAATGAATGAAGCCGTCGCGCCGGTCGGTGCCGGTCACGGACGTCGAGGACTGTGCCAAAATCGCTACCTCGCCTTCGCCACCTGTCAACTCAACCATCTTCTGAGCGGCCGCAGCCGCAGCTGCGCGATTATTCGTGGCCACCGTCGACATCGGAATGTCCGAGTTGGGCACGCCCGAGTCAAAAGCGATCACCGGAATATCGGACTCCACGAACTGCTCGAGTGCGACCACCGACGCGGAGGAGTCCAACGCCGCGAACACGAATGCGTCCGGATGCATGACGTGCGCAAGATTGATCTGATCCACTTGGCGCACCACGTCAGATTCCGTGTCCGGCCCATTGAACGTCACGTTCACACCGAGGTCCTCCCCCGCGGCGAAAGCTCCTTCCTTCACCGCCGCCCAAAACGGGCTTGCGTACCCTTTGGCGACGACGGCGATGTCCAGCTTGCCATCGGAAGCCGATACGCGTTCACCCAGGCCCGAACAGCCACTGAGCGCGAGACTCAGCACCGCGAGGAGTGCGATGAACGTGCCGCGTATTGTCTTGCCCCTCACGCGATCTCCTTGGCAGGGCGGCGTCGCACATCCAAGTACACGGCGATAAGCACCACCACGCCGAGCAAGATCTTCTGGTTTTGGTCCGAGACACCCATGTGCACGGCGCCATTGCGAATCGTTGCAATCAAGATCGCGCCCACTACCGAACCAAACACGCTCGCCTTGCCCCCGCGCAAGGACGCACCGCCCAGAACCGCAGCAGCGATCGCGTACATTTCGTACGACTGACCCACATCAGGCTTTCCGGACGCCAACCGGGATGCCATGAGCACACCCGCCAGCCCTGTGAACACGCCGGCCAGCGCATACACGCGCCACTTCCACTTTTGAACGTTGACGCCTGAAAGTCTCGTGGCTTCCTCGTTCGACCCCATCGCGAGCGCGTACCGCCCGATGAGCGTGTGTTTGAGGAGGAAGTGCGCAACGATCGCCGCAAGGATGCACAGGTAGATCGCGTTCGTCAGCCCAAACGTCTTGCCATTGCCTAGCTCGAGGAATGCGCGATAGTCGTTGAGCGGCACCGACGATGTGCCCGTCAACGAGAGCGCCGAACCCCAGGCCACGAGCATCATTGCCAGCGTCGCGACCATCGGTTGCATGTTGAGCTTCGCAACGAGGAACCCGTTCACCGCACCCAGCGCGAGTCCCGCGAGAATGCCTGCCACCACGCCCGACGCGATTGCGAGCCACATTGGCCCACCGACATTCGTCATGACAAGCGCGGTGATCACGCCCGTGAATGCCATACCGAAGCCCGGGGTCAGGTCGATGCCGCCGGTGGCGATCACGAAGGTCAGTCCGAGCGCGAGCAGGATGTACACCGACGCGTCCAGGAGCAATACCGACATGTTCCCAAGGTCTAGGAAGTACGGGCTGACCAGGGAGAAGATCGCGATGAGTACCAGCTCAGACACGACGATGAGCACCTGCGCCGGGTGCCGCTGATACATCTTCTGAACCCAGCGGACCGGTCCGCTCCGCCTCGGCTCAGCCTTAGGCACACCCTCCTCGCGCGTGGCAACCACGGCGCGATCGTGATTAATCGGATTCATTGTTCTCCTTCACGCTCGCGCACCACATCGAAGCGGGTGGCGAGGTCCATAATGTTTTGAGAGGTGGCCTCGGCGTTGGTGAGAACGCCGGTCAACCGGCCCTGACACATGACTGCGATGCGGTGGCAGACCCTTTGCAGTTCCGCGATTTCGGAGGAGATGACGATGATCGTCTTGCCGGCGTGGGCCAACTCCTCCATCAGGGTGTAAATCTCGTCCTTGGCCCCCACGTCCACGCCGCGTGTGGGCTCATCGAAGATGAGCACGTCGCAGTCGCGCGCGATCCACTTGGCGATCACGACCTTCTGTTGGTTGCCACCCGATAAATTTCTCGTCTGCTGATTCACCGACGGCGTGACGATCCCCAACTTGTCCACCGAGTTTTTAGCGATATCTTCCGCCGCGGCGTCGTCAACCACGCCGCCAGCGTTTGCCCACTGGGAGAGCGACGGCAACGCCACGTTCTGCGTGATCGATTGCTCAAGTAGCAAGCCGTAGTTCTTTCGGTCCTCCGAAAGGTACCCAATCCCGGCCCGCACCGCCTCTTCCACCGTGTCTGTGCGAACTTTCTGTCCGTCAACGACGACGGTGCCCGACTCCTTCTCGTCAGCCCCGACGATCGCTCGCGCGGCTTCCGTCCGACCAGCACCCACGAGACCGGCAAAGCCGAAGATCTCACCCTTCTTCACGGCGAAGGACACGTCACGGACCATGCCCATATTCAGATCACGAACCTCGAACCCATAGGTCTCGTCCGGATGAGATCGCGGCCGGTGAGATGTATCGATTGCGCGGCCAACCATGAGCGAAATCATGTCGTCACGCGTCAAATCGGATGCTGCGCACGTGGAGACATTTTTTCCGTCTCGTAGGACGGAGACGTGAGTGCACAGTTCCTGAATCTCGTCGAGGCGATGGGATATGTAGACCACCGCGCGGTCCTCACCTGCCGCTTTTGCGCTGGCAATAAATTCGCGGGTGATCTTAAATAACTGCTCGACCTCGTGCGCCGAGAGCGCGGCCGTGGGCTCGTCCATAATGAGCAGGCGCGCGTCCATCGACAACGCTTTGGCAATCTCGACCAGCTGACGGCCAGCCACGGTAAGTAAACCGAGTGGAGTCGTCGGATCGATCTCTAAGCCAACTCGCGCAAGGATCTCGGCGGAACGTTCGACCATGAGGGCGTCGTCAATCCCGATCCCCCTCTTGAGCTCGCGCCCAAAAAAGATGTTCTGAGCAACCGTGAGGTCGGGCATGAGATTGAGTTCCTGGTGGATGAGGGCAATCCCTGCGCGCTGCGCTTCGAGCGGACCGCGAAAGGTTACCGCCTTGCCATCAAGGAGAACCTCGCCAGAGTCGGCCTGGACGATCCCGCCCAGAATTTTCATGAGAGTGGACTTGCCCGCGCCGTTTTCGCCAACGAGAGCATGTATCTGACCAGCGTCGAGATGGAAATCGACAGAATCTAGAGCTTGGACGCCCGGATACTGCTTGCTGATCTGGCGTGCCTCAAGAAGCATTTGGTCAAATCCCAACATTTCACACAGGTGATGACGCGGTGAACCCAATCGCACATTAGCGCGAGATTGCTAGGTTTTCTGGCCGATCCTCAGCTGTTCTGGCAACGTACCCAAGTGAGTATATGTCCTAACATATGCTTCAGCCACCAGTTCCACAGTGCGGTCGGTAAACTGTCATCGACCGCACAAATACACCGCGCGCAACATGTAGCGGACAGGAGGACTATGAGCGATAAGTACGAGCCGGCAATCGATGTCGATCGAAGTTCGTCTGCGCCCCTACACGCTCAGATCTCTGCGCCCATCGAACGCGCCATCCTCGATGGTGTAGTGCGTCCCGGCACTCGGCTGGAGAATGAAATCTCGCTCGCTCGCCGGTTGAAAGTCTCGCGTCCTACGGCACGTCAGGCCCTCCAGACCCTCGTCGACGCCGGCCTACTCCAGCGTCGGCGTGGGGTGGGAACTATTGTTGCCCCGCGCCCCCAGCATCAACTCATCCAACTGCCTTCACTCCACGAGGAGATCAAAGAAGCCGGTTTTGAATCAACCACTGACATCCTGCAGTACAACCACCGGCGGGCAACCGAAGCCATCGCAAAGCAACTCAACGTCGATCCGGAAGACTCCGTCGTCGAACTCGAACGCCTCCGCCTGCGCGACGGTCAGCCCGTCGCCATCCTCTACAACTGGCTGCCTGCCGCCATCGCGCCACCACGCGACAAGCTCGAAAGCAATGGCCTGTACGAACTATTACGCGAAAACGGCATCGTTCCAACCTCAACAACCCAATCCGTGGGAGCGGAGCGTCCCGACAAACGCGAGGCGCGCCTGCTGGCCATTTCAATGCGCGATCCCGTCCTCACGATCGACCGTTCGGCATTCGACGAACGCGGGAAGGTGGTCGAGTGGGGGTTCCATATCTATCGCGCGGATCTCTACCGTTACCAGTCCACAATAGTCGCGCGCCAGTAAATTACTGACCACCTGGTTAGTCCCCCGCAACCGCGATAGTCCAACATTTTCTCGCTCTGCGAAAACCCAGTCTGCCATTGCCCACGTATCGCCAGTTCGATACATTGACGCAAAGGCGCAATGTGGTGCCTGCAACATGTTGGAGTGAAAAATGACGCAGACTTATGAATACGATTTCGTCGTCGTCGGCTCGGGAACTGGACTCCTGGGCGCAATGGCGGCGAAAGAAGAGGGCATGAATGTCCTCGTCATCGAAAAAGATAAATACGTGGGTGGCAATACCGGCTTATCCGGCGGTGGTGTCTGGGTTCCCGGAAATAACATCCTCAAGGAGCACGGTCTGAAGGATTCCTACGAGCGTGCAGCCGAATATATTACGGCAGCCGTGGATGGCGAGGAATCGCAGGACCGCTGGGGTACGCACTTGAAGAACGGCACGGCAGCCATCGAGTTACTTCGCCGCAAGACCCCGCTCGAGTTCAACCCGATGCAGGAGTACTCGGACTACTTCCCCGAGCTCCCCGGCGGCTCCCCCATGGGCCGTTCCTTCGAGCCCAAACCGTTCGACATCCGCACGCTTGGTGACAATCAGAAGCGCCTTCGCCCAGCGGGCGTCAAGGCTCCGATCCCGATGCCGGTGACAGGCAAAGCCTTCCGCTGGATGAACGTCATCACCCGCCATCCGCGCGGCTTCTACGAAGCTGGCAGTAAGGCCATTCAGGGCGTTGGCGGTCTGGCAATTGGTAAAGAATTCGTTGCTGGCGGTGCCGCGCTCGCGGCAGGCCTGTTCAAGGGTGCCGTTGACGCGGGCATTCCGATCTGGTTTGAGACCGAAATGACCGGCCTCATCACCGACGGCGACCGCGTGGTTGGCGTGAAAGCCAAGAGGGACGGCCAAGAGATCGAGATTCGCGCGTCGAAGGGCGTGCTCCTCGCGGCCGGTGGTTTCGAGCGTAATGCTGAGTGGCGCAAGAAGTACCAGTCCGAGATGGTCGACGGCAGCTGGTCGTTCGGCGCTCCGGGTAACGTGGGCGACGCGATCCGTGTGGCTCAGCGCGATGTTGGTGCTGGGACGAAGTTCATGGACGAAGCCTGGTGGTTCCCGGCCATGCCGTTGCTTAACGGCCCCACCTTCATGCTGTCTGAGCGTTCCCTGCCCAACCAAATCATCGTCAACTCCAAGGGCGAGCGATTCATGAACGAGGCCGTCAATTACATGACGGCGGGCCAGATCATGATCAAGTCAGACGAACCATTCTGGATGATCCTGGATCAGACGTTCAAGAACCGCTACATCGTGGGCGGAGCGGTCCTCCCACGCACGCCGTTCCCGCAGGAGTGGTACGATTCCGGTTCGCTCGTCAAGGCAGACTCCCTTGCCGAGCTTGGCCGAAAGATTGACGTTCCGAACCTGCCCGAAACCGTGGACAAGTTCAACCTGCACGCGGCCAACGGCCACGATTCCGACTTCCAGCGCGGCCAGTCCGCCTACGATCGGTACTACGGCGACCTCACCGTCCGTCCGAACCCGTGTCTTGGCGAGATTCAGCGCCCGCCGTTCTACGCAATTCGGATCGTTCCGGGCGACCTTGGCACCTGTGGTGGTATTTCCGCAGACGGCAAGGCACGCGCTCTTCGCGAGGATGGCTCGGTCATCGACGGGCTGTACGCAGCTGGTAATACGGCTGGCAACATCTTCGGCCGCGTCTACCCAGGCCCCGGCGCTACGATCGGCCAGGGTCTCGTCTACTCCTACACAGCTGCACGCCACGCAGCTGGCCGGGAGCAGTAAGACTTAGCCCTGACCACTCG
>JBHWRK010000145.1:0-8373 GCA_043426715.1 Trueperella sp.
GGAGTGCGGGGAATACTCAGTCGCTATCAGTTGAATGATTCACCACACGCACAGGTACCAACGGCCTGCGGGTTGTCAATCGTGAAGCCCTGGCGCTCAATCGAATCAGCGAAGTCAATCGTCGCACCGTCAAGGTAGGGAGCGGATTTCGCGTCAACGAGAACTTCCACGCCATCGAAGTCGCGAACGTGATCGTCCTCAAACAAACGCTCATCGAAGTACAGCTGGTACATGAGGCCGGAGCATCCGCCCGGCTGGACGGCAATGCGCAGACGAAGGTCGTCGCGGCCTTCCTGTTCAAGCAGTGACTTCACCTTGTTTGCCGCGACCTCAGTCAGGTTCACGCCATGGGTCTGGGGTGTCGTATCGAGCGTTTCGCTCATGAATACCTCCAAAAAGTTTGTGACTGGTATCAGAATACCGGTTTGACCAGATGGTCTCTATGTGCGCCGTGCCACCATGAGCGTGCGCTCCGCTCATCCTAGCGGGTAATTCGGTTTATTTAATCCCCAGTCTGTTAAAAATCCCATCCCCAGGTGGTAGCAATCCGTGCAATAGAGTTCTCCACTCGCGTAGGAATTGTTGATATGCATGCCATATCGTCATCCTCTTCACCAAAGGCCCGCTCTGGCCGAAGCTCGTAGCTGCCGTGCAGCCCAAGGCGTGGTAATTCGCCCTTGCGCATCCCTGCACTATCTGTGAGAAGCACCACCGGCACGCCGAGCTCTTCAGCGTGACGCGCCGCGGCATGGAGTCCGCTGGGAAGATCCACTCCGATGGCGCTACAGACGTAGACGATGAGATCAGTATCTGACGGCAGGTACGGGCCAACGAGATAATCGCCGATCAGGTGCTGGCGCCCGCCGAGGAGCCAAACCATCATTCCGAGACCGCCGCCCGGCCCAGAAGATCCCGCTCGGGGGTCGACGTTCGCTCCGCCAAGAAGCGAGCGCCTCGTGGATGCGGCAGCCGCGCGGTCTAATTCGCGCACCCACCCACCGATGTGTCGTTCAAAGTCCTGCGCATCCTGTGCGCTCATGCCGGCCCGGTCCCACATACGCGCCATGCCATCCACGCCCAAGAGTGGGAGGTCAGCGGCATAGGTGACCGTGAGGTTCACTTCCGAAAGGACTCGACGCGCTCCAGCAAGCTCATGACCGAGATCCCGTGGTTCCCCACGAACGTCGATCTCGACGCCCGTAAGCGCGCCGAGCAGGCCGAGGCCGAGGTCGCTACGCGATATGAGTCGGGGCAGGTGGAGATGCACGCTTCGCACTCCTTGGTGTTGGAGGTCAAGAAGATCGCGCGCAAGGAAGGCTGTGGTTCCGACCGGATCACTCTCCCCCGTCCACGTCATCGCGTCTGCGAGATCGATGAACGCACTGTCCTCCCACACCCAGTGGATGCGTCGTGGAGCGTCGTCGTCTATGCTCCTTGCCTCGGCGTTCGGGTGACGAAGCGTGACGACGTCGTGGAGACCGGTACCAACGTGAGCGATCGTCTCACCTTCGGACGTCGCGACCCCTACTACGTCGTCGTGCCCACGTACGCCTGTCCACGCCGCGACCGAGCGGTCTAAGACAGCGCTAGGCCCCATGCCTGGCAAGGTCGAGCAGACCAAAGATACCTTCATTACTCCCCTAGGCGTGTCAGCAGTAGCGCTTCAGCGACGATAGCGTTACGCCAGTCGCCAAGGTGAAGGGACTCGTTTTCGGAATGTGCTCGGGTGTCCGGGTCTTCAATACCGGTCACTAGAATCTGGGCATCTGGTAGGACGGCGGACAGATCGGCAATAAACGGGATCGACCCGCCAACGCCGATGTCCACGGGCTCGGTGCCCCACGCTTCTTCGAGCGCCCACTGCATGAGTCTGAAGGTCTCGGTTGGCTCACCTGCTTCGAATGACGGGCCGCGCTCGTCGATGGTCACCTCAACCTGAGCCCCGAACGGAGCGTTGTCCTTCAGGTGCGTTACGAGGAGGTCAGCTGCCTCGCCCGCGTCTTGTCCAGGGGCAACGCGGAGTGATAGCACGAACGTCGTAGATGGAATGAGCGTGTTCGAAACAAGGTCGACGGGCGTGACATCCATTGCAGTCACGGAGAGGGCCGGCTTTGTCCAGATACGCGAGGTTATCGAACCTTCGCCAACGAGCTCCACGCCATCGAGAACTCCCGCGTCCTGGCGGAATTGATCTTCTGGATAGTCGACGTCCGTCTCATCGCGGGACTCAAGGCCGTCAATTGCAACATTTCCTTTCTCATCATGCAACGTTGCAATGAGGCGGGCGGCCAACGTAACGGAGTCGAGCACTGGACCTCCGAACATTCCCGAATGTAGCGCGTGATCGAGAGCAGACACCGTGACAGTCACTTGCGTAACTCCACGGAGTGACGTGGTAAGTGCAGGCGTTCCGACCTGCCAGTTGTTCGAATCAGCGACAACGATGACGTCGGCATCGAGCTGGTCCTTATGTGCATGGAGGAAGTCAACGAAGGTCGGGGAGCCGATCTCCTCTTCCCCTTCGATAAACAGCGTGATGCCAACACCGGGACGAGAAGCTTCGATGGCGGCCAAATGTGCGATGACTCCAGCCTTGTCATCGCCCGTGCCTCGTCCATAAAGTCGGCCATTGCGCTCTTCGGCCTTAAACGGTTCCGAGTCCCACAAAGCTGGATCACCTGGAGGTTGGACGTCGTGGTGTGCGTACAGCATGACGGTGGGCTTGTCGGGCTCGGCTGCACGCATTGCGAGGATCGCCGGGCGGCCCTTCTTTCCTGAGGCGGTCTCGAGTTCAATAATCTGAGTCTCGAGGCCAAGAGCTCGGGCACGCGCGGCGACCCACTCTGCAGAATCCTGCAAGTGGATCTGGTCGAAAGTGTCCGCGGACACCGAGGGAATGGCAACAAGGTCAATGAGGTCCTGCGTTGCGCGAGGCATGATTTCGTCTACAGAAGCAATTACATCCTGATAAGTCATGGCACCACCCTAGTCGCGGGTGGCGCGATTAACCCGAAATGAATCGGTGAATGTGGCATGCAACAACTACACTTGGGTGCGGATACCTCGTAAGTGAAGGAAGACAGTGTTCCGATCAAAGAAGAAGCCGGAAGAATTCCCGCCCAAGGACGTCCAGACGCCGAAGCGAAAGATGCCCAAGGGATACACCCCAGCTAAGGGGGCACCGACCCCTCGTCGCCGTGACGTCGAGGCGGCGCGTCGCCGTCCCCTCGTATCTGACGCTAAGTCGATGACCCGCGAGGAAAAGCGCGCCCACAAGGCGAAACAGCGCGCGCGTTCGAACGAGCTGTATCAAAAGCAACAGGAAGCTATGCGAACGGGAAACCAGCGCGATATGCCCGCCCAGCACCGTGGACCAGAGCGAGCCTTCGCCCGTGACTATGTTGACGCCAGCGGTCCGATCTCAGCTTTCTTCATGCCGATCGCACTTCTTATCCTGCCCATCATGGTTTTCCAGCCACGGTGGCCCAACGTCATCATTCCCATCGTGTGGGTCATGTACGGCATGTTCACACTCATGGCGATCATTGCGTTCATCACGGGTAACCGTGCCAAGACGCTCGTGGAGCACAAGTTCGGTGAGGCGCCCAAGGGGCTCATGCTCCAGATGGTTGGTCGCGCTTTCTACCTGCGCCGGTGGCGCCTACCTAGCGCTCAAGTCGAACGCGGCGAATACCCAGAAGGTGGAACGCATGCCGACCTGAAAGAGGCGCGCCGCGCCAAGCGCGAGCGAAAGAAGGCCAAGTAGCTGGCTGCCCGATATGTGGGCTCAGTGCCTCCAGGCAGCATTTACGCGCCCTGGGCCCCACCTAGTTGACGAGCCGCAACGGCTGCTGGTCTCGACCAGAGCAACCACCCCAGCGCAAGGACAGCGCCGATCGTAGGAAGATAAAAGTACGTCGATCCTGCTTCAAACCAGGGATTGACGCGGTCAAAGATCTGCGGCAAAATCACACCGAAAATGGCGCCGAGCAGATTCACGATCCACGCGGCTAATGCCATTCTCCTCATCCGCTTTCCGTTGTGCGCGATGCCCACACAACCCAAAATCCACATGAGTGCCGCGATAATCGAGCTTGCAACGATCACATATTCGCCTGCGACGAATGCCACGGTGGCCGCCACCACGGCGCGCCACGTCAGCACGGTAGCTCCCACACAAAGACCTACGATCATCGCCAACGGCCAGCCATGTGCGCGTGTTCGCGTATCGCTCAGTTTTTGCTGACTCACGGCGTGATCTCCTTTGTGTGTATACGGACAAGGCGATTGTAAACACATCGCTGCCTCCATCGTGTCAGCCCTCGGGCTTCCGTGCGAAATCGCTCCGCGCACCATCGCGACTTATACTTAGACCATGACCCAAATTAAAATTCAAGAATTTTCTCAGGATCTCGCTCGTCATCTCGCAGTGTTCGCTACGAAGACGGACGAGTCTTTTTCTGTGGACACCCTGATTGAAGACTCGCAGACAGTCGAAGCCATCACGACAGCGCTGACGACGTTGGATGCAGCTAAGTCCGGCGTTGTTCGTTTCATCAGCCCAGTCGATCCGACCAAGCTCGTCTTCGTCGTCGTTATGGACGATAAGACGACCGTGCGCAATGCATTTGGCGACCTTGCACGGGCGGCAGCCGGTCTTGACGAAGTCGTTGTTGCCAGCGATGTCAGCTCTGTCGCAGAGGCCGTCGAAGGCGCACTCACAGGTGCCTACGTGTTTGATGAATATAAGGAGCCAAAGAAGGCGCCTCTCGGAACACTTGTTCTCCCGACCGACGATGAGGATTCCGTCGTGCGCGGCCAGGTCATTGCCGAGGCCATGAACCGCACGCGCGATCTTGTCAATCTTGCCCCTAATGACCTCGTCCCCGAATCGTTTGCACAGATCGCCAAAGACGAAGCTGGTGCCGCAGGTCTGAGCGTCAAGGTTTACCGGGAGGAGGAGCTGGAAGAGCTCGGACTCGTTGGCCTGCTCCACGTTGGGCGCGGATCAGCCAATCCGTCCCGTCTCGTCCGTATCGAATGGAACCCGGAGGGCGTCGACGGCGAGACCACCGCGCTTGTTGGTAAGGGTATGACGTTTGACACCGGCGGCTATTCGCTCAAACCCGCGAATGCCATGACCGAGATGAAGACGGACATGGCCGGAGCCGCGACCGTTCTCAACACGCTTATTGCTGCGGCTCGCCTCGGCGTTCAAAAGAGGGCTGTCGGATGGCTGTGCCTGGCTGAGAATATGGTTTCCAGCACCGCAGGCCACCCAGATGACGTCATCGTCTACCGCAACGGTACTTCGGTCGAAATCAACAACACCGATGCGGAAGGTCGCCTTGTCCTCGCAGATGGCCTACTCATGGCATGCGCAGAAAAGTCAGAGAAGATCATCGACATCGCTACTCTTACAGGTGCGCAAATGGTGGCGCTCGGCGAACGCACGACCGGTGTCATGGGAACTGATGACTACGCGGCGACGGTGTCGGACATTGCCACGCGTGTCGGAGAAGACGCATGGCACATGCCGCTCCCCGATCACCTGCGCGAATCACTCGATTCCGACATCGCTGACATTCTCAATTCCGGAGGCCGCTTTGGTGGAATGCTCTCCGCAGGTCTATTCCTCAAGGAGTTCGTCGACGCACCGCACTGGGCGCACCTTGACATCGCAGGTCCCTCCTTCAATCGCTCGAAGCCCTACGGCGCAACGCCGAAAGGCGCGACCGGCGTCATGCTACGCACGATGCTCGGAGCACTCGAGGCGGACGCGAAGTAAATCTCGTCGCGCAACGTGGGCACCGTCGTCGTTACGACGGCGGTGCTCGCCTAGCGAGACTGCGATCCAGGATTCTTCATCGACCACTCGCGCATCTCGCGCGGGTACCCGGTAGCAGCCACATCAAACAACGAAATCCCCAGCTCTTCGGCCACAGATGTAGCGTCGTGGAAGCTGGGGATTTTGCGTCGCGTCCATTCACCATCACGAGCGACGAGCACAATGGCGCTTGGGTCCCGTGAGGTCTCGGCCTCGAAATAAGCGCTCACACCCTCACGCGTGGAGACGAATTGTTCCAAGTGCTCGATCGTATCCTTGCGTGCCCGCCTCTGTGCCAGAGGCCCACCTTTATTTTTCCGAGAAAATAGTGCCATTGCACGATTCTAGCCGGTTCGTATGCCCGAGTTCAGCCATTGGTAAAGTTCCACGGTCACCAAGAATTTTGGCCGCCAAAGTGGAATAATAAGCCTGTATGATTCTGGATCCTCCGATCTGGATTATCCAGCACAGAAAAATCTCGAGGGAGAGGTAAGTGACTGATTCACAAGAATACGATGTAGTCGTTCTTGGTGCGGGCTCCGGCGGGTACGCCGCCGCGCTACGCTCGGCACAGCTCGGCATGAAGGTAGCGCTCATTGAGGGCGACAAGTTGGGTGGCACGTGTCTGCACCGTGGCTGTATCCCCACGAAGGCGTTACTCCACGCTGCCGAAGTAGCTGACGAGATGCGCGATTCGGAAAAGGTCGGCATCCTGGGCACGTTCGAGGGCGTCGACATGGGCGCGCTTAACAAGTACAAGGACGGCGTTGTCAATCAGATGCACAAGGGCCTGTCCGGCCTCATCGCATCGCGCAAGATCGAGGTCATTGAAGGCTACGGCCGCCTCGTTGCACAAGACACTATCGAGGTTAACGGCCAGCAGGTCAAAGGCAAGAACATCGTCCTCGCGACCGGCTCGTACTCGAAGACGATCGGCCAGAAAATCACCGATCGGGTCATCACGTCCGAGCAGGCGCTGAAGATGGACCAGGTACCAAAGTCGGTCATCGTCCTCGGTGGTGGAGTCATCGGTTGTGAATTTGCGTCCGTGTGGAAGTCACTCGGTGCCGACGTCACCATCATTGAAGGCATGAAGAACCTCGTGCCGAACGAGGACCTAGATGTGTCCAAGACGCTCGAGCGCCAGTTCCGTCGTCGCAAGATCACCTTCAAGACGAACACGATGTTCGATCGCGTTGAAGAAGACGACAACGGCGTACACGTCTTTACCAAGGACGGCAAGCAGTACGACGCCGAATACTTGCTTATCGCAATTGGTCGCGGCGCTGCGACAGCCAACCTCGGTTATGAGGAGCAGGGTATTAAGGTCGATCGTGAGTTTGTGATCACCAACGAACGCTTGCACACCGGCGTGGGCAATATTTACGCGGTTGGCGACATCGTCCCTGGCCCCCAGCTTGCTCATCGCGGCTACCTCCACGGCGAATTCGTCGCCGAGGAGATTGCTGGGCTCGAGCCGAAGGAGATTGACGACGATCTGATTCCGAAGGTCACGTTCTCGAATCCCGAGATTGCATCCGTTGGATTGACCCAGCAGAAGGCTGAGGAGAAGTTCGGCAAGGACAACGTCGAGACTGCGATGTTTAACCTTGCTGGTAATGGCAAGTCACAAATGCTTAGCGCACAAGGCTTCGTCAAACTCGTCCGCGAAAAGGACGGCCCCATCGTTGGCTTCCACGCAATTGGCGCTCGCATGGGCGAACAGGTTGGCGAAGGAATGCTCATGGTTGGCTGGGAAGCTATGCCGGAGGACTTTGCGGGCATGGTCCATGCACACCCCACTCAAAACGAAGCCGTCGGCGAAGCGATCCTCGCTCTCGCTGGCAAGCCACTTCATAACAACTAAGGAGACAGTTGAGTTATGTCTGAACCCATTAAGATGCCCGCACTGGGCGAATCCGTTGAAGAGGGCACGGTTACGACGTGGTTGAAGGAAGTGGGCGACACCGTTGAGGTCGACGAGCCCATTCTCGAAGTCTCGACCGACAAGGTCGACACCGAGGTTCCCTCCCCCGTAGCTGGAGTGCTTGAGTCGATTGAAGTCGGCGAAGACGAGACCGTCGACGTTGGTACTGTTCTTGGCTACATCGGCGATGGATCCGGTGCAGGCAAGGACGAGGAGCCGGCCGAAGAAGAACCAGCAGACGAACCCGCAGATGAGCCGGTCGACGATGAGCCGGCAGCCGACTCAAAGCCGGCCGGTGGCGGCGGTGGCGTTGAGGTCACAATGCCAGCCCTTGGCGAATCCGTCGAGGAAGGCACCGTCACTACGTGGCTGAAGGAAGTCGGCGATGAGGTTGAGGAAGACGAGCCGCTCCTTGAAGTTTCGACCGACAAGGTTGACACCGAAGTCCCCTCCCCTGCCTCGGGTATCTTGACCGAGATCAAGGTTGGAGAAGATGAGACTGTTGACGTTGGAGCAGTCCTCGCCATTATTGGCGGCGACGCACCTGCAGAACAATCCGCTCCAACCGAAGAGCCGGAAGAGGAGCCCAAGGTAGAAGATGCTCCTGAAGAACCGACCG
>JBHWRK010000146.1:0-3474 GCA_043426715.1 Trueperella sp.
TGGTATTCTTCGGATCGAGCGATTCTCTTGGCACGAACTCTGTGAATGTGCCCCAATCCTGATCCGCACCCAATGCACACGAGTGCCCCCAGCTGGACTTGAACCAGCGACCAAAGAATTATGAGTTCTCTGCTCTAACCGTCTGAGCTATGGGGGCTGACTGGAATAGTGTACCAGCGAGATTCGCGCTAACTGAATTCCGCTACTGTTCTATCCCGAACGGAGGTGGCACGCTTCCAAATGGATTATTTCTACGGAATTCGCACACTTGGCATAGCGGACCCTCGTGAGCCGGGTGTCTAGCTCCACATTTGTCACACACGGCACTTTCCACGACGAATAGTTGTCGCTCAGGATCATCCAGAAGGTCAACGAGCCTCATCTCACCCTGTACCCACATTCCCTTGATAGGGCACAGGGCTACGCACTGTTGTTCTCCCCTGCACAGTTCGGAGGTTTGCCACAAAACGGAACCGGTCTCGTGGTGGAGCAAAGTCAATGCGTTGTGCGGACAGGCCTGCACGCACACACCGCACGCCGTACACGCCGAGACGGCGATTCGCAGGCCACCAAGCTTTGATTCGAGGCCCTCACCTCGGCGAACGAGCCCCTTCGCCGTGAGAACTTCAAGCGCAGCGAGCGTGCGCGATGTGTCATCGCCTTTCAGCGAGATCGGCGGTTTGTCACGCAAGCCCAGACCCATCACAACGCGACGTGGCACCGGTACCGAGCCGACTTTCAGCGGTTCAGGACCACGGAAGATCGCAGGCTTGAGCGCACCGGCGTCGTACACCAACCGCGGAGTAAGAGATTCCCACGTCAACCGCTGTTTATCCACACCCGCCGGATGAACTCCACACGGAAGTACACCAACTTTCCTGACTCCAAGCGCGAGGATTTGCGCCGGGATTCCCACCGATGCATCCGTCAAACATCCGTTCCACACAACAGCTTGGCGTTTTCGGCCAAGTTTGGGAACGTTTGTGTGCTCACACGCAAGCACGATCTCCTCGGGCAGGTCGTGAGCGAACAGCCAACGAAGGAGTGAGTAAACGTTGTCACTCATTGACGCGCGTCATGTCGTCTAGAACCGAAAGAGCTGAGCGAATAAGAACGACGACGGAACGGTACATATGCGTTTTGGCCCGCTGTTCAGTGAGTAAAAGGAGGTCATCAACGTACTGATCGAGATGGCTGGCCCTAAAAGTTCGGATCTCCTGCACGATCTGCGCATCGTCGCCGACCTTGGCGGCGAGGTGCCCTAGATAGCCCAGCTGAACAGCCACGTGATCGCGCGGGTATCCCTCCGTTTTCTGAGGTGCGTAGCCATGAGCCGCATATTGCTTGTTCAGCGTCTGAACGAGCGGCAAAGCTTTCTGCCCCGTGTACTCGGATTCCGCCATCATGAGTGAACCTGACGGGCCAAACATCGCATCGAAATCCCTCGATAATGCGAACCCGGGCTCGTCCGCCTCGGCAATGCGTGCAATAGCGGCCAGGGAATCCTCGTCCCGAATCGGCCAGGTCTCGGCCATCGTGGGATCAGTGAAACGCTGAATAATATCTGGTGTGGGAGCTTCCACAAAGAAACGTGACAGCGAAAAAAGGGCTGTCGCCACTTGAACCGAACGCATCTTGCCCTCAGATACGGAGTCGTTCCACGGCGTCGTCGTCATATGTCCTCCCTGCCTCGAGTGCTACCGATACTTTACACAGATCTGCACGTCATTCGCCTAGAGGTTCCCCGTGTCTCCACGTAGGATGATCATATGGAATTTTTCGGAATCTCTGGCGGTGAGTTTCTCGTCATACTTATTGTTGCCACGCTCGTGCTCGGTCCTGAGGCGATTACGAGCGCGTTGCGCGGATTCCGAAAACTTGTGGACGGCGCGAAATCTTTCTCCGCAAAAATTCGAGAAGAGACGAGCGCAGACCTTCGGGCAACCGGCCTTCAAGACATGAACCTGCCGGCGCTTGACATACGCGGCCTCGACCCACGCCAAATGATTCGCGAGGCCGTCCAAGAAGAGATGGAGGCATGGGCACGAGAAACTGGCGCTGGGACTCCAAAGAATCCCCCCACGCGTCGCCCACCGCAGTAATTAGCTCAGGCGGTAGGATTGATTATCACCGCAACCCTCGGCGAATGCCGGGAAAGGAACACCCATGATTAAGCCGTGGCACATTATCGTGTTGATCATCGTCTTGCTGATCGTCTTCGGATCTGCCAAGTTGCCCGACATTGCTCGCTCGCTTGGCCAATCCGCGAAGGTCATGAAGAAGGAACTTCGCGACCTGCAAGAAGACGACGATCCGAAACAGATTCCCCCATCACAGGCGAACCCGCAAAATTTCCACCAGCCAGGCCAGCAGCCATACAACAACCAATATGGACAGCCGGGATATCCGCCCAACGGCCAATATCAGGGTAACTACCAGCACGGCTATCCAGGTGGACAGCCTGCGCAGGGTCACCCTCAGGGCGATCCCCAGCAGGGCTATCCACAAGGCCAGCCTAACCAGCAACCGCACTACCCGCAGCCTGAACCACCCCAGCACCCTGGGCAGCCCCAGCAGTCCCAGCAGCCAACCGGCGAGCAGGGTCAGAACTTCGAAGCTGACGGCAACCAGCAAAATCAGTGAGCGCACGTAGGCGCAACAATCCCGAGGGCGTCATGCCGATTCGCGAGCATCTTCGCGAGCTACGAAAACGGCTGATCCTCTCACTCGTCGGTATTGGAATTGGCGCGATCGTCGGTTGGTACCTCTATGACCCGGCCATGGAGTTTATTACTCGACCCCTCACACGCATCACCTCGCAAGCCGCGATCCTTAATTTCGACACCATTGGCGCTGCCTTCGATCTCAAACTTCGAGTAGCCGTCTGGATCGGAACGATCATCACCAGTCCGTGGTGGGTTATGCAGATCTTCCTGTTCATCTCCCCCGGCCTCAAACGCCGAGAGAGATGGCATGTCATCGCGTTCGGACTTGTGGGTGTGATTCTCTTCGCTGCCGGCGTGACCTCCGGCATGAGGATGGCGCCGCTCGCCGTCGATATTCTCACGTCGTTCAATCCCGACAACTCAGCAAGTTTCCTGCGTGCAACTACTTACGTGACGTTCTACATGCGTCTCGTCATGGCGTTCGGAGTGTCGTTCCTGCTTCCCGAGATTCTCGTAGTTCTGAACTTCATGGGAGTCATGTCCTACAAGACGATGCTCAAGCATTGGCGCTGGTTCGTCGTGCTTGCTTTCGTTTTCGCTGCTATCGCAAATCCGCTGCCATCGCCGTGGCCGATGACAATTCAGGCCTTTGTTCTCATCGGCCTGTATCTGCTCGCGATTTTGATCTCGTTCATTAACGAAAGAACTCGCGACCGCAGGAGAGATCGCGAGGAGGCCGAACTCGATGATGAGCTCGCTCGCCTCGACGCGGCGGCTGCGCAACGAGAGCTTGCGCCAACGACAGAGA
>JBHWRK010000147.1:0-3235 GCA_043426715.1 Trueperella sp.
TCGCCCCAGCCTGAAACCCCGCGGCCGAGGATGTGATCGATTTGGATGACCGGTTTCCAGCTTGGCGAGGCGTTTGCGCGGGCCAGAATCTCAAAGCCTGTGCCGGGGATTTCTTCTTCGACATGGTTGATTCGCAGGTTGAGGTCGCCCATAAGGACAGCCGGAATTCCTGGTGAGAAAGTATCAAAGCCGCGTAACGCAATCTGGAATTGCCGTCGAGCGACGTCACGCACTGTTGAAAGGTGAGTGACGCCCACCGCCACCGGCCCGTTTGGGGTATCGACCATGGCGTAGAGACATGCTCGCTTATCAGGCCATTTAAATCGCCAGCCAAGCCGCGAGTTTCCATCTCGAATCCACGGTGAGGTTCGGCCCGCCAACTGAAGCACTTTGGCCTTCCGGATGGGAAAGCGCGTCAGGAGCCCCATGCCATATCTGTACCGAGTCTTGGCGAACAGCGGCGTCAGCCCAGTGCGCCGCGCAATAACGTCGAGTTGATCTACTCCCCCAGATCGGAGTTTGCCTCGGTCGACTTCTTGAAGACCGAGCACGTCGGGCTCGAGAGCCGCGATGTCGCGGCCAAGTTGTTGCGCTGACATCTCGCCAGATCGCGTAAGTCCCACAATCGCTGTCGAATGCGATGCGGGAACGGGAGCACCGTACTGAATATTAAAAGTGGCGAGTCGGATCATGCATCCGGTTCAAAACGCAACGACACCGAGTTCATACAGTAGCGCTGGCCTGTCGGCATATTTGGGGCGTCCGGAAACACGTGCCCCAAGTGAGAGCCACAAGTGGAGCACAGGACCTCGGTACGGACCATACCGTGGGAGCGATCTTCTACGTATGTCACCGCGTCTTTTTCATCCGGGTCGTAGAACGAGGGCCAGCCACAATGAGCATCGAACTTGGTGGTGGAGCGGAACAGTTCCGCGTCACACGCTCGGCAGTGATACATGCCCGCACGCTCTTCGTGCAGCAGTTCGCCCGTGCCGGGTCGCTCGGTCCCCGCTTCGCGAAGCACGTGGTACTCCATGGGAGTGAGCAAATTACGCCACTCGTCATTCGTCTTATTTACAGGGAAAGTCATTTTGTCTCCCAACACTCCTTCACAAGAACCCGCCACCATGTGCAGGTGTCACAACGTGCACGTGCCTTCTCGCATGTCACGTGCCCAACCGAGGTCACTGGGCATGGCGAGTTTTCTTCGTCCACCCTACCGCTCAGGGCGAGTGAGTCCAGAATTGGGGTCTTCCACCTGTGGACAGGCTACGGAATGGTTGGGTACTCGGCAGTGTCTCCCGAGTCATCGCCGCTCGACGCTACATCCGGCTCATCAGCACTCGCTCCAGTGGGCTTGCCACGCTCAGCGAGCGGGATGCGTCGGAGCTTTTCCACATCTTCATCCGAAATAATTTCGGTTTCCTGCGTGCGCTTGGCCCACGGCGGAGCGTCCGGCTCGGGCTCGAAGGCCGGTGGCTTCTCGTCTTCGCGGCGGTTGATAAGCGCTTCCGTGTGTTCGCGGCGCTCCCAGAAGTTGCCTTTTTCATCCTGGTAGATGCGCACGTGCGGCGCAGCCTGCGGGGCTTCTTCTTGTATCCAGCGCACCATCTCTTCGCGCACGTGATTTCTCAGTCTGGTCAATATCGGCGGAGCCTCGGCGGAGACGAGGCATCGCAGGAGCACTCCCTCGGTTGTCGAGGCGTCGTTTACTTGGAGTTCGCCAGTGCGGCCGTCCCACAGGTCAGTCTCAGACAGGATCTGCTCAAGCCGCTGGCGCGCCGCGTCGATAGGCACCTGCCAATCCACCTTGATGAGCACATCACCGGTTTGCTCCGGCGCGCGGCGCGTCCAATTCTCGAACGACTCGTTGGTCATGATCGTGGACGGGACGATGATTCGGCGGCCATCCCACACGGTGAGGACCACGTACGTGAGTGTGATTTCCTCGACTGTCGTGTAGTTGCCCTTGTAATCCACGATGTCGCCCACCCGGATCGAATCGGTGAATGCAAGCTGAAGCCCGGCGAAGACGTTGCCGAGCGTCGTTTGCGCAGCAAGACCAACGACGACGGAGACAATTCCCGCCGATGCAAATATCGACGCTCCTGCCGCGCGAGCCGCAGGGAACGTCAACAACACGGCCGCGACACCCAAAATCCAAATCACAACGGTGACAACACGCTGCAAAATCTGTGTTTGGGTTTCGACGCGGGCCGCCCGGGCTTCCGACGTCTGCGCCACTCGCTCGTTGATCGCCCGCGTGACACCCGTGACGAGGCCCGCAGTCACCCACGTGAGCAACATGATGATGACAATGAGGAACATGTGGTTCGCGAAATCGAGCCAACCCGGTCCATCCGCGCCCGCCCCCGCCTTCACATACCTGAAGCCGAGAAACGCACCGACGGCAGCGACGAGCACCTCAACACGTCGCGCAACTGCTTGAACGATAGATTCCATGTTCGTGCCACGACGGCCAAACATCCGAAAGACCGCTACGAGAACAAGGCCTACGACGAAGCCGATTCCCATGCCAACCGCCACCGTGACGAACATACGTAGCGCATCGAACGTGGCAACAACCGCTTCTTCCACCTGTTCGGCGGTGATTCCGTCATCGTCTGGCACCGCTGCCAACAGCGCACCTGGGATACCCATCGTCGTAAGAATGAACATGCTCTAAGGGTAGAGTATTGGCCCGACAGCACTCGACCGCTTTCGCTGACAACTCAGTTAGCAAATAACCCCATCCACAGATTGAACGTAATGCGGAGGTCGTTGTGGTCGGGCGTCGAGCTCGAGCGCAAAATGCTGAACGTGGTTAACACCACCCTTAACTCAATTTGGAATTCTGCGTCGATCTCGCATAAGCTAGTTCCCGTTCCACCAACGAGTTCTGGCTGGGATACAAAAGACTTCGGTCTTTGCCCCCATCGTCTAGTGGCCTAGGACGCCGGCCTTTCACGCCGGTAGCACGGGTTCGAATCCCGTTGGGGGTACTGCTTCACCAGAAGCTGGTAGCAATACCAAAACTGGCCCTGTAGCGCAGTTGGTTAGCGCGCCGCCCTGTCACGGCGGAGGTCGCGGGTTCAAGTCCCGTCAGGGTCGCAGAGAAATCGCCCGGTTTCCACCGGGCATTTTTCTACTCAGGCTCTGTAGCTCAGTTGGTAGAGCGTTCGACTGAAAATCGAAAGGTCACCGGATCGACGCCGGTCGGAGCCACCAAGAGATG
>JBHWRK010000148.1:0-4043 GCA_043426715.1 Trueperella sp.
CTGTGCTCGGGCCACACCTGTATTGAGCGGTTCCCACTTCGTGGGAGCTCAGTCAGCAGGCGCGCGTCGACCTCGCCTGCTGAAATTCACCAATTATTTGAGGATGTCACCGGTCTCGGCGTCGACGTACACCTCGACGTCAGAATCACTCGTAGTGTCTATCTCGATTTCCCACCGGCCATCGTCAAACTCGGCATCGTCAAGTTGGCCAGGGGTGGATTCAAGCGCAGTCGCAATTGCGTCATCGATACTCACCGAGGCCGAGGCAGCCGCCCGGTCGGCGTCGTCAACGTCGTCCGTCTCGTGATCAATGACTTCTGTGCCCTTGACCTTCAGTTCATGCTTCGTGTTATCAGCAACCACGTCAATCTCCCAGTAGCCGTCGTCGTCCCAATCCTGGGAGACAACCACTCCATCGGAGCCGCCAGCTTCTGACACCACGCTGAGCGCGGCCTCACGAGCCGACTGTGCACCATCGGCGCTCCGGTCACCTGCCGCGGTGTCGGTCGTATCGGTCGCGCCGTCGTCGTTCATCGCATCGTCCATGGCGGAGGCCGCATCGTCAGCGGCTTCAGAAACCGCCGTCTGCGCGTCGCCAATCGTCTGTTCAGCCTCATCACTCGAGCATGCTGCCAGTCCAAAGGACAGTGCGACGACGGCGGACAGTGTTCCAATTTTCTTCATGTTCATGCTGGCCACGCTACGCCTGCCCGAACCGAACAAACAAGGCGTTTTCACGCTCAGGGGAACATGAGACAAACTCATATCGTCGGGTTATCTTCTGCCACACCGTTCCAGAATGTCGAGAGTGACAGATACGACTACTGGTAAGACACGAAGTGCGGCAAAGGCACCACTTGATAGGTCCCGACGGGATCGAGCATTGGAATGTCCTCGTCGTAAAAATTCTTCCAGCCCCAATATTCGATGTGCGGGGCGTTGTTGAGCAGGGTTGTCCACGTGTCCTGCTTGGCACCCTGGCTTCCCTGACCATCCGCGTGAATAAGGATGGCGAGCTCCGATCGGGACTGATCGACTTGGTCAATGTCACGTAGCATTTGCACCTGGAACTGGTGCAAGATCAACATTTTCTGCGGGAGATTGCGTTCGCGTGTGAAGTCGGCGAGATACGTGACCACCTCGTTGACCTCCTCGACTTCTACGTGACCAATGCGCGTGAGCGGCATTTCATCAGGCCCAAGTCGCCATTCAGGATCGAGAGCCACGCCCACATGCGGGTATTCAAGCAACTGCTCATACATTTTCACTTGGGTAAGGAAGTCGGAGCGTCCCGGCTGGAAGTCAAGCACCACGTATTGGCCCGCGTCCTGCGCCGCCTCGATGAGAGGAATGAATCCCTCAAGTCCCCACTCGTTCGAATAGTTGCCATCGTCGCCCGGCGCTCCAGATGCCACGGTCACAATGATCTCGAGCGCTGGAATCACCTGATCGTCGGTGTGTCCACGATACATATCCGCATGTTCCTCGGCGCGAACGATCGTCTCTTGGGTACCCTGTTCGCCGAGAACGCCAAGCAAAGCTGAGTGCGGGCTTCCGTAGAGCGCCACGTAACGCTTGCCGTCAAAAACAAGCTGGTCTCCACCCGGGAGTTGCGCACCCGATGCGGCCGTCGCGAGTTGCCACGACAAGTCTGGGTTCTCGGCTTCAAAAATAGCGACAACGTTCTCACTACCCGCTAGCGCAGCCACCGCCTCGCTGCTGCCGCGCGGGTCCACCGGAGAAAGCTCAATCTTGGCTCCCGCGGCGACGGCACTTCCGAGTGCGGCACGGTGTGCGCCATCGGTCAGCGCGATGACGTCTAGGATCCGTTCGGCGGGCTTGAAGTCTTCGTCGATTTTCGTTGACGACGACGGCTGATCACCGTACACCGTTGTTCCAAGTCCATCGAGCGCGGCCTGCACATCTTCGGGCTCTGGCGCATAAGAGAGTTCGACCCCGAGGGAGTCCGCTAAGGATGGTGCGGTCTCTCGCAGGTCATAAGTGCCGTCGGCGACGATAGCGTCTTCCGGGATGCCACTGAGCAACACGACCTGGGTGCCGAGACGCTCGAGCTCGTCGAGAATCTGTTGGGAAATGATGGGCTCTGCTGCGGGCGAAGCTTCGGACTGCGCGGCGCCATCGTCACTGTCCGGTGTCGACTCGGGCTCGGTCTGCGCGGAAGGTTTGGTCGATTCGGTGGAGTCGGAAGCATCCGCGGTTTCCGCAGGACCGTCGGCCTCGCCAGATTCAGTCGCATCGGCAGATCCATCCGAGTCCGCCGGGTTGGCAGGTATCGAGCTGTCAGCGAGCAGAACAGGAACGCCAAGAATGGCGGAGTACGACGCTACCTCCCATGAATCTTCAGCCGCCACAATCGCAATGGGGGCGGAATCGAACATGCCCTGCGAAACATCGAGAGCCGCTGCCTGCGCAGAGCTGTGGTCAACAATGAGCTCCGCGTGTGCAATGGCCGTTGATACCGGACGTGGGCCGGAGTCGCTGGGCGTCGCCGTATCAGAGTCGGCGCCAGTGCCTCCAGTCCGATCGGACTCTCCCACCAGGACAACGCCGAGCACAACCCCAACGATGATCGCAATGGCTGCGACAATTGTGATGATTCGCTTCGAAACAGAAATGAGAGCCTCCCGGTGATGTAGGTGTCAATCCTAACAACCACCGGGAGGTCTTGTCCGGCGCTAAAATGCTCGTGCGCGCAATGTCACGAGTTCAATTTAGGCGTTCGCCTCCTGCTCGAGCTGCTTGCGCTCACGGGGCGAGGGCAGTCCGGCGGCCGCGTAGGCGTGCTCTTCGTCGAGCGTCTCGTGCTCCATGAGCGCGTCAACGATCGAATCGAGTTTTTCGCGGTTGGCTTCGAGGGTTGCGAGCGCTTCTTCTTGGCATTCGCGAATAATGCGGCGCGCCTCATCATCTACGTCTTCGAGCGTCCGTTCTGAGATTCCGAGCTGGCGCGGGTCGACGTCTTGTTGGAGCACCGACATGGCGCCCACCTTCTCGGACATACCCCAGCGTCCCACCATTGTTCGGGCAATCTTGGTGACTTGTTCGAAGTCGTTGTCTACTCCGGACGTTGTCACACCGTAGATAATCCGTTCGGCGGCCCATCCACCGAGCGCTCCGATAATTCGGCCGCGCAGATAGTGCTCGTCGAATCCGTAACGATCCTTTTCCGGAGTGGACACGGTGACGCCAAGCGAACGACCACGCGGGATGATCGAAATCTTTCGCACCGGATCGGCGCCTTCACGCAACATGCCGAGTAGAGCGTGCCCTGCCTCGTGGTAGGCAGTCTTGCGCAGATCGGCCACATCAATGGCGACCTCTCGTGCCGGCCCCAATTGCACCTTTTCAAGCGCTTCCATCAAATCACGCTGGTTGACCGCCTCAGCCCCTCGCTTCGCAGCTGATATCGCCGCTTCGTTGACAAGGTTTGCGAGCGCAGCACCCGTCATACCGGGAGTCACGCTAGCGACGGCGCGCAGATCGACGTTGTCGTCCAACGGCACGTTTCGCACGTGGACGCCAAGAATTTGTTCGCGTCCCTCCACGTCAGGAGCGTGCACGTGGATTATGCGATCGAAACGGCCAGGACGCGTGAGAGCCGCATCGAGCACGTCGGCGCGGTTGGTCGCCGCCATGACGACGACGTCCTCCGAGCCGTCGAAGCCGTCCATTTCCGTGAGGATTTGGTTGAGAGTCTGCTCGCGCTCGTCGTGACCACCGATCGAATTCGCCCCACCTCGGGCACGACCGATCGTGTCGATCTCGTCGATGAAGATAATCGAGGGGGCTGTTTTACGCGCTTCCTCGAACAGGTCACGAACACGCTGTGCACCCACGCCAACGACCATCTCGATAAATTCGGATGCGCTGGAAGAATAAAACGGCACCTCCGCCTCACCGGCGGTTGCGCGTGCGAGCAAAGTTTTGCCGGTTCCCGGTTCGCCCGTTAAAAGCACGCCCTTGGGTGGCTTGGCTCCCAGCTTTCGGTATTTATCCGGATTCTTCAGGAAGTCCACGACCTC
>JBHWRK010000149.1:0-3158 GCA_043426715.1 Trueperella sp.
GTGTAGCGTCGTCGGCTGCAGTTCCTGCGCCTACTCATGCGCGAACCAAACGTGCTGCTCCTTGATGAGCCAACGAACGATTTGGACACGGACACTCTCACTGCGATCGAAGATCTGCTTGACTCGTGGCCGGGCACTCTCGTCGTTGTATCGCATGATCGATACCTCCTCGAGCGAACCACCGATCATCAGGTGGCCGTCATTGATGGGGGAGTGCGTGATCTACCTGGTGGCGTGGAACAGTACATGATGCTGGCGCGCGCGAAAGCGGACGAAGCACAGGCCCGACCAGTGGATGGGAAGGTAGATCGGGCTCTTGATACACACGTTGCCGACGGGCCTAAAGGTCAGCCTGCCCGTACGTCTGACCCGGCCAAACACCGCGAAGCCCGCAAAGCGATGGAACGCGCGGAGCGGCGGATGAAGCGCGTGCGCGAGCAGATTGACAAGCTTGGTATCTCGCAGGCCGAGGTGGCCGCAACGGTGAGCGAAACCGAGGAATATGCCAAGCTCGCTGACCTCGGAAAACAGATTGCTGGACTCAAAGACGATCTCGACGCGCACGAACTCGACTGGCTTGAGGCCGCCGAGCAGGCGGAATACTACAGTTAACCGACCGCGAGTAACGTCGATGAGTTCCCAGCTTTTGGAAGGCTTATCCGGATGATTACCCAGATATCTTGATGCGAAGTAAACTCGCCACATGGAAAGAGAGCACGACGAGGTAGATGAGATTGTCGCCGCCTGGCGAACCCAGCGGCCGGACTTCGATGTGGAGCCCCTCGAGATCTTCTCGCGGTTTCTCCGTATTAATCGTCATTTCGCAAAAATTCGCAGGACGATTTACGCCAAGCACGACTTGGAGACCTGGGAGTTTGAGATGCTCGCAGCGCTGCGGCGCGCTCCCTCCCATAAGCTCACCGCAGGTCAGCTGATGAAAGACACCTTCGTGTCATCTGGAACGATCACGAACCGTATCGACCGCATGCAAGAAAGCGGGCTCGTCAAGCGTGAGACCGCCCCGCAAGATGGTCGCATTGTTCACGTGTCGGCGACGAAGAAGGGCCTTGCCGCCGTGGATGGTGCGATGAGCGACATCCTCGCCGTGGAAAAGGACATCCTCACGGAGGTGGGCGACGATCGCACGGAGCGCGCTGCCGAATACCTGCGGTCGGTGCTCATTGCGTTGACCGCCCGATCCTAGCCGGGTATCTAGTTCCTCGCGCGCAACGCTTCCGAAATCTTCAAACGCTTGCCCGTGTGCAAAATCGAATTTTCGTAGATCTTGCCAGCGATCGCGGCTACCAGCGGGATGGCAACCACGCCGAGTGCGGCCGCGATGATTAGCTCAGTCATCGTGACTGTTTCGTACGCCTGGCGCACTGGCATGACGAACGGGGAAAAACCGGGGATCATCGACAGCACCTTCGTCCACATCGAGTCTGGCGCGTTGGGCACGAGGAAGAGTCCAACGTAGAACGGGATGAGAAGAGACATGGTGATAGGGGTGGTGACGGCACCGAGGTCTTCTTGGCGGGACGCCGTGGATGCGAGCGCGCCAGTTGCCATCGCGTAGAAGAAGAATCCAAGTACGAGCCACACGAACATCCATCCGAGGAACGAACCCAGGTTGAGGTCAATCCACAGGCCAGCAATGTTGAGTGCTACCACGGCCGCGGCGATATACAGTGCGAACTGCAGGAATAGGAAGATTCCGATTCCGAGAACTTTGCCAAGGAGCAGGGTGCGTGGGTGTGTGGTCGTGAGCACGATTTCCACGACTCGGGATGACTTTTCCTCCACTACTCCGTTCGAGATCGTCGTGATGCCCATGATGATCATCATGAACATGATCATCACCCCGATGAACGACGACGCATATCCCAAAGGATTCACCATCATGAGGTTCGCCGTGCCAATCTCGACGAACCTCACTGGAACCGAGACGGCGCCTGCGAGCGTCGCGTAATCCGCGTCGGTGAGAGTGAGGCCTTGCTGTTCCATTAGCCACGCGGTCGAAGCAACATGCACGACGTGCGAGAGGTGCTCGTCGGCGCCGCTGAAGCCATCTGAGCCGCTGACGATCTCCGGCGCACCGGGCTCGCCTGCAAGCACGATAATCGCGCCGTCGATCCCAGCTATATCGTGGTCTTTCAGAGTGTCCTCAGCTCCGCCTGGAACATCTGAGATCAGCTTCACCTGACCGCCGGTCACCTTTTCTAGATAAGGCTCGTAACTGTTCATTTGTTCTTCAACCGCGATGGTCGGCATCTCTTCGCTACCGGTTGTGCTAGGCGCATCGTCACCGTTAAGGAGGAGCTTTCCAACCACGCCAGCTGCAAGGATGAGAACCACGATGACCACCGCGGACAAGATCATGGCGCGGCTGCGCGAGAGCATCATGAGCTCACGCTTAATGATCTGACCAATCATGCTTTCTTACCTCCAAACATGCGGGCGAGTAACCCGGTTTTCTTTGGCGACTCCTGGGGTGCCGGTTGTGGGAGTCGTACGACGTCGCCGAACAGGTCTGTCAGACTCGGTCGCAGGTGCGTAAATCCGTGGACCGGCCCTACAGATAGCGCCGCCTGCAAAACCTGCTGATCGGACACGTCTGCCGGTAGCGTCGCACGAACAGTCCGGTGTCCGGCCGATTCCGGGGCAATCCCGAGCGGACGGAGCATGGCGGCCACGGCTTTCGTGTCCGGAGCTTCAATTTCGACGACGACGTCCTTAGCGGAGGAGCGAAGTTCGTCGATCGCACCTTCCGCGGCTATTTTGCCTAGGGATGCGATGCCGACACGATCGCAGAGGCGCTCGACGAGGTCGAGCTGATGGGACGAGAACACGACCGTGACACCCTGGCGGGCTTTCTCACGCAAGACCTCGCTCATGTCTTTGACAGCGATAGGGTCGAGGCCGGAAAACGGTTCGTCGAGCACGAGGACTCGGGGATCATGGATGAGGGCGGCGGCGAGCTGGACGCGTTGCTGATTGCCAAGTGAAAGGGCTTGTACCTCGTCGTCGCGGCGCATGTGAACGCCGAGGCGCTCGGTCCAATACTCCATGGCTTTCGCCGCATCGGTAGCGCTCAGTCCGTGGAGCCGTGCGAAGTAGATGAGCTGTTCACCCACCTTCATCTTGGGGTAGAGGCCGCG
>JBHWRK010000150.1:0-4952 GCA_043426715.1 Trueperella sp.
GATCTCCCCGCGCGACTCGCAGAGCGCCGGCTGGCTTAGAACCAGTGCGCGGACGGACGATCGACTCTGTTGCCCGCCGTGGAAAATACATGTGGTTTGATACCGGAGATTTCAGCCTCGTGGCACACCTTGGCATGTCCGGCCAGTTCCGTGTGGGTGGAGACGAGACTCCGCATCTGCGTGCTTCTTTCTTGCTTGACGACGATGTGCGCCTCGACTTCGTTGATCAGCGGACCTTTGGACACCTCATGCCTGACGAATTCGTCGCTACTGCGGACGGTAAGCCTGGCGGCTGGGGGAGCGCTCTTGCGCGTCTGCCGCTGTCCGTCGCACATATTGGACGCGATCCTCTTGATCCCGCCTTTGACCTCGAGACAGTCATCCGCACAGTTAAAGCCAAAAATACTGAAATCAAACGCGCTCTGCTCGATCAATCAATCGCTTCGGGCATCGGCAACATTTATGCAGACGAAGCTCTGTTTCTCGCGCGAGTCCATCCTCGCCGCCTGACGAATCGGATGTCGTTACAGAAGATTCGGGATGTTTACCTCGCCGCGGCGGACGTCATGCGCCGCGCTATCGCAGTCGGCGGTACGTCATTCGACGAACTGTACGTCAATGTTAATGGCTCATCTGGATACTTTGATCGCTCGCTCAACGTGTATGGGCGGGAGGCTGCCCCGTGCGTGGTGTGTGGAACGCCGATCAAGCGGGAGATTTTCATGAATCGCTCGTCGCACTTTTGCGCGGTCTGCCAGCGTCCGCGAAACGTACGACGCCTTCCCCGCAAGACTTCCCGTGTGATTTAGTTCCGTCTCAGGTTAGGATAACGACTGTGAGTACTAAAGATATATCCGTCATGATCATTGACGACCACGAGGTCGTCCGTCGCGGTATCGCCGAAGTTGTCGACCGCGCAGACGGACTGACCGTCGTGGCCGAAGCTGGGTCCGTCGGTGAGGCCATCCGCCGCGCCGAACTAATGTCGCCCGACGTGGCGCTTGTCGATCTTCGTCTGCCAGATGGTACCGGGATCGACATCATTCAAGAATTCCGTGACATCGTGCCGGATACGAAGGCGATCGTTCTGACCTCATTTGATGATGACGATGCGCTCGCCGAAGCCCTCGACGCCGGTGCGAAGGCGTACCTACTGAAGTCCGTTCGTGGCGCTGAGATTACCGAGGTCATTAAGGCGGTTGCGGCCGGCCGCGTGCTCCTCGACGAGCGGACAGTGACTCGACGCCGTGCCGATCATGATGATCCGACCGCGAACCTCACGCCGTCAGAGCGCAAGGTTCTTGATCTCATCGGTGACGGACTGTCGAATCGCGAAATTGGTGACAAGCTCGGCGTGGCCGAGAAGACGGTGAAGAACCACATCACGTCACTGCTGTCGAAGATGGGTATGCAACGCCGAACACAAGTCGCCGCTTGGGTGGCTGGCCAGCGCGCATCTGGATGGCGTAACCAAAACGCGTAAATTTCGTGCGTGAGAGCTGGGGGCACCCTGCGCGCGATTGAGCCAAAGGTGGCACAGTTTATCCACCTGAAACTAAAGCGTTTCACGGTCTTTCGTGAATAGTACGTAGCATCCGTTAATGATGTGGCGAATGATATGACGTTCCTTCTAACGTATCCGGCGAGGTCCTCATACCGATCGATTTCATTGCGAAGCCCGCTTGGTAAACCTCGAGATGGCACCCGCCGGCACTAGCGTCAGCGGGCGGAACATCGATCCTTTATCGGAGCTTGACCTGCCACGTGAGCTCGGTGCCTGATTGGCCGTCATCGAGGGGCCGAATAGTGAACGTGCCTTGGTGCCTGCGTGCGCGGGCTGCCAGGTTCGACAGACCTGAGCGGCGTGAAAGTGTCTGCTGAATGCCCGTCCCGTCGTCGATGACCTGGATGACGATCTGGTTCGGATCCGCATCCGCCCGCACGATCGCAGAGGACGCTTTAGCGTGGCGCGCAGCATTCGACAGTCCTTCTCGAATTACGGCAACCACGTCATCGGCGATGTCGGATCCGATCGCGTCGTCCACGAGATGATAGTCCTGCTCTTCGATGTCCTTACCATTCCAGGTGACGAGCAGGGATGGGGCAAATCCGAGAGAGGCGCGAGCAACAGACGTTTCCTGCTGGAGACGAGCAACAAAAGCCGCCGACGAACCGTCCTCGCGCAGTGAACGGACGATGGAGCGAATCTGCTTAACTGAATCGTCAATCGCGGAAATCGCGTCATCGAGAGCGGTCGTGACCTTCGTTCCAAGGCCGCGCTGATCCATCTCCTCACGCACCGCTGTTATATGCATGCCGGAGGCAAACAGCTGTTGGATGGCCAGATCGTGCAGGTCGCGTGAGATGCGGGCACGCTCGTCGAGCTCTGCGGCCATCGCTTGAGTCTGTCGAGCTTCAGACAGTTCGAGCGCGATCGTCGCCTGTTTAGCGACGTTCTCAGCCATCGTGAGGTCTTGGAGATTGAACTCGCGTTCGGTCAGGAAACGCATCAGTAAGATAACACCACGGCCAACGCCTTGTGAGATCAGCGGCGCATACAGGGCGGAGCCAAATTTCCGCAACTCTGGCACGCGTACTGTGCGCAAGCGCTGCATCGAATCCACGACCACACCGCCCTGCTCTCGGAGCACCGTCCGCGCGCGTCCGTCCTTTGGGAAGCTCAGACCGAGCAACTCCTGTGCGATGGCAGGATCATCGCAATCAACGATCTCAGAGACCCACTGATCCTGAATCGAAGGCAGGATAATTATCGCGATGTCCGCATGTGCGGCGACGCGCATCTCGTGGGCGATCGTTTCTAGTGCCTCGTCTTCATCCGAGCCCTCAAGCAAGCTAGACACAATACGCTGGGAGGCCAGCAACCACCGCGCGCGATTCTGTGACTGTTCGTATAGCTGTGAATTAACAACGGAGATGGAAGCAGCCCGAGCAAGAAGATGGACCACCTCGCCGTCGTCGTTCGTGAAACTGCCCGGCTTGTCCGAAAGGTACAGACGGCCCCACACCTGCTCATTAACGGTGATTGCCACACCCAAGAAGTTGAGCATCGCCGGATGATTGGCGGGCAGGGCATTGTTCGCGTAGCCACTGATGTCGTTGATGATGAGGTATGAATCAAGCGGGATGTCGTTGAATACCCCGTGATTGATCGGGGGATGTTCGATGACGGATTCGGGTCCAGACGGCATGCCGTGTTGAATGAACTGGATCGTCTCCCCGTGCGAATCGAGCACGGAGACTGCACCGAACTTAGCACCCGTGAGCTCGCAGGCGGATTCGACAAGAGCGCGCGAGACCTTGACCTGGTCGAGTGTGGACGCAATGCCCAAGATGTGCCGGGAATACTCGAGAAGAGGTTCGCTTGGTGTCATGTCGATTTGTGCCATCCAGCCAGCATACCTGCCCTACTCCTGAGTGAGTGACCACTCGTAAGAAGGCATCTGTTCCATGAGCTCAGCGTGTGTGCCGCGCGCAATGACGCCCACGTGGCCCGATTCGTCTTCGCCGAGCATGATGACCTCGTCCGCGACGTCGAGGGGAGTGAGTCGATGCGTCACGAGGATGACGCCACGATGCTCGTTGCCTACGCCCAGAAGGTCGCGAATTAGCTCGTCGGCCGTTGCAGGGTCGAGGTGTTCTCCCGGCTCATCGAGGAGCATGTACGTGGCTGATCCGGCCAATGCGCGAGCCAGTAGCAGGCGCCGACGCTCGCCGCCAGACACCGATGTGGCATCGGCTCCGAGCATGGTGTGAATTCCTTCGGGAAGCTGGGCGAGCCAATTCTCAAGGCCAGCCTGACGGAGGAGGTCAACTGCTTCTTCTTCGGTGACGTTTGCTCGCGCCACGCGCAGATTTTCCAGTACGGAGGTCTCAAAAATGTGCGCATCTTCGGCCGTCATTGATAGTCTGCTGGAGATTTCGCCGCGGTCGATGCGCCATGAATCGCGTCCGTCGAGGGTGACAGATCCCGAATGCGGCTCGAGCATACCTGCGAGTGTGTAGAGCAACGTGGATTTACCGATTCCTGACGGCCCAACGACTGCGATCGTTTTCCCCTTCGTCAGATGTAGATCGATGGGGCCGGCCACCGTGGGGCCGTCCCGCCAGCCAATGTGGAGGTCCGTTGCCACGAGGCCATCGTCGGAGTGCGGGCGGTCATCGAGCTCGGGGTGCTGTGTTGACTCGGCGGTATCGAGAAGATCGACAATACGTTTTGCCGCCGACGCTGATCTGACCAGCTGCGTTGCCGCACCACCCATACGTTGGGTTGCCTCAAAGGCGGACAGCGGGGTCAAAGTGGCAACGACGAGGTCGATGGCCGCGATATCGCCCGCAGCGACCTGCTGGGTTCCGATGATGAGCGCGCCAACAACCGCCAGCCCCATAGCAAGCGTGTCAAGTGCTGTTGCAAGGGCAAGTGGGCGAGCTGAGCGGTCACGGTTGGTGTGAATGCGTATCTCGGTCTCTGCACGTTGCGCCTCGATTTCATCTAGGCGCCCTGAGACGCGAAGTTCAGAGGCGGATTCCAGCATGGTCAACGACTGAGCGTTGAGGTCGGCACGATTCCTGATCTGTGCGACCTGCTCCATGCGCGCCGCACGCATCGCGATGTATGGTGCCACGATGCCGGAGATGATTAGGCACAATGTGAGGACGATAGCAATGGGTGGAGACAGAAATGCCACAATACCGATGGACAATATCGAAACGACGAGTGCAACAGCCGCCGGCAACATCGACTTGACCACGACGTCTCCGATCTCGTCGACGTCGGAACCCGTGCGGGCAAGAAGATCGCCGCGTCGGACGGACGTCACGACGTCCGTGGTCGAATTCGCCATTGATGTGTAGACGCGCGATCGTAGGTGAGCCATGCCGTAGAGAGCCACCCAGTGCGAAGCAATGCGTTCAAGATAGCGGAAGATCGCCTT
>JBHWRK010000151.1:0-3410 GCA_043426715.1 Trueperella sp.
GCTCTTGGATCTCGATTCTTTCGGACCTGGCTATCGGGCTGACGACTGGGGATGCCTTCTTGGCCACCTCTCCGTGCTGCCGAGCCTCAACCCTAAGTGCCGACACGCAGGCTCGATTACAGATCGCTGGTTCGAACGAGCACGCAGAGAGGTTGATCCAACGGCGCTCGCGGCATCAGCCGCCGGCGTCGTGCTCTCGCTTGTTGCATCGGCACGTCAGCGGGGGAGGAGCAACTGGCAAAAACAGGCGCTCGCGCGCATGGACCTCGTCGATGCGTGGCTCGACCTCGCAAGAGAAACAGAGCGAGACCCTGGCTTCGGCCGCAAACTTGCAGCCGTACGCTAATTGCTGTCTCACGCCGTTCAACCAATTAATCATCGTGGAACGACGCAAAGCCCCCATTCACTGCACCATGAAGTGGATAGGGCGTAGCAATTAGGGTTTTGTCACATCCCGAAGCTGTTCAGAAGTCGTCTCCGCAGTAGGTCTTTCCGGCGTGAAAGTGCGCCTGGCGTTTCCGACTACGTGGACGACGTCGCTGTCAAGGCTATGGGCACCAACCATGCGTCGATTGGGCATGCTTATTCCGTGCGGCCGCAGTCTCCGCTCGCGAGCGCTTATGCGAAGAGCTTTTGCAACCGTTCCACGCCCTCAACGAGGTCGTCGTCGGACAGCGCGTACCCCATGCGGATACACCCGGGCGCGCCGAATGCTTCGCCGGGAACAACTGCGACCTCGGCCTCCTCGAGGATGAGGTCAGCCAGCTCAGCGGTGGTATTGGCAACCCGGCCGTTGATCTCCTTGCCGAGAACGCCCTCGACATTTGGGTACACATAGAACGCGCCAGTTGGTACGGGTACCTTGAAGCCCTCGATCTCGCGGAGCATTTTCACGAGCTTCTTACGGCGGCGGTCAAATGCTTCCTTCATGTCGGACACCACGGACTGGTCGCCCTCCAGTGCGGCGATGGCTGCCACCTGCGCGACATTTGCGACGTTCGATGTGATGTGCGACTGGAAATTCGCCACCTTTTTCATCACGTCGGCTGGGCCGTGCATCCAGCCCACGCGCCAGCCCGTCATTGCGTATGTCTTCGCCACACCATTGACCACGATGGTTTGCTTCTGCAGTTCGGGTACTTCCGCGAGGATGTAGGCCATCTCGCCCTCGTAGACGAGATGTTCGTAGATCTCATCCGACACGATCCAAATGCCGTTCTTCAGCGCCCACGCTCCTATCTCGCGCAACTCTTCGGCGGAGTACACGGAGCCCGTCGGGTTGGACGGCGAACACAGTAGTAGCACCTTCGTACGTTCCGTCATTGCGGCATTGAGCTGGTCAATCGAGACTTTGTAGTCTTGATCCGCCTCTGCGAGGACCTCCACCGGAACGCCTCCGCTCAACCGGATCACCTCGGGGTAGGTCGTCCAATACGGAGCTGGCAAGATGACCTCGTCGCCATCGTCGAGCAACGAGATGAACGCCTGGTAGACGGCCTGCTTGCCACCATTGGTGACGATGATGTTTTCCGGATCGACCTGCACGCCGGAGACCGCCTTCGTCGTCGCAGCGATAGCCGCGCGCAACTCGGGCAGACCCTTGGCCACCGTGTACTTGTGGTTCTTTGGATCCTTGGCCGCTTCAGCGGCTGCCTCCACAATGTGTGCGGGCGTGGGGAAATTCGGCTCACCCGCACCAAACCCGATCACGGGCTTTCCTTCGGCTTTGAGGGCCTTGGCCTTGGCGTCAACGGCGAGAGTTGCGGACGGTTGGAGCGCAGCTAGGCGCTTCGAGACTCCATTTTTCGGTTCTTTACCCATGGGGTTATCGTGTCAGAATTGTCGGGCACCCGCCTGGTACGTTCAGTATCTGTACACGAGGATGGTTGTTAGGCACCCCACTCAGGTGCGGGCAGCGGGCGGCGAACGTGTCGAGAATTACAAAGGCCGAGGCTAACCTGCCTAGAGTTTTGACACCGTTCTTATTAGACTTGGTCGAGTTGCCCTTGTTGGCAACCCACTGGCTTTGTCAGGCATAATGTTTGTCGAGCCATAGGGTAGTGGCGCAATTGGTAGCGCACCGGTCTCCAAAACCGGCGGTTGTGGGTTCGAGTCCCTCCTACCCTGCAATGAAGGCGGCCCAACATATGGGCCGTTTTCCACATAAGCGAGAGGACAACACCGATGAGCCAAGCAGCAAGCGCATCGTCTCGTGGTCGGAAGTCCACGGAGAAGAAGGGCCTGTGGCGTCGTATCGTCACGTTCTTTAAGGAAGTTCTTGCCGAGTTCAAGAAGGTCCAGCGCCCCACACGCAAGGAGCTGTGGAATCTTTTCCTCACGGTGGTGTTCTTCGTGACGATCGTGATGATCTTCGTTGCGATCCTCGATGTCGTCTTCAACCAGTCCATGTTCTGGATCTTTGGTTAAGGCGCGCCGTAAACAACACCGAAAGTAGGGACAATGTCCGAGGAAGAATTCGCAAAGAACGAACTCTTTTCCGATTCCGCCGCCACGGCGGACGTTTCCGTATCCGCTGACGCTCCGGACGAGGACGTCGTCGCCGATACGAACGTGGCAGAGGACGACGTCGTCGATACCCCCGACGAACCCGAAACTGACGACGCCGATGCCGCGGCAGAAGTCGACCCGGCTGAGGAAGAGGACACCGAAGAGGAAGTCACCGAGGAAACCGTCCGCAAGCGGATTCGCGGTTTGCCGGGCGACTGGTACGTGCTGCATACCTACGCCGGTTACGAGAAGCGCGTAAAGCAGGATCTTGAGCACCGCATCCACACGCTGAACATGGAAGATTACATTTTCGAGGTTCAGGTTCCAGAAGAGCAGGTGTACGAGGTCAAGAAGGGCCAGCGCAAGTTGGTCTCACGCGTGCGTATGCCTGGATATGCGATTGTGCGCATGGAGATGACGGACGATTCGTGGCGTGCTGTTCAGGACACCAATGGCGTCACCGGCTTTGTCGGTAACGGCCGTGATCCGGTGGCGCTCACCGAGCGCGAAGTTGTGGACATGCTCACGCCGATCGTCGAGCAGGAAGCTGCCGAAGCGGCTAAGGCCGCAGGTAAGCCGGTTTCTGCAGGTGCTCCGCAGATCGTCGCCGATTACGAGGTTGGCGAGACCGTGACGCTTACCACGGAGCCGTGGGTCGGAATGCCCGCTACAATTTCACAGGTTGACGCGGCGAACCAGAGGCTCACCGTGCTCATGACTCTTGTCGGCCAGGAAACCCCGGTCGACTTGTCTTTCAGCCAAATCAAGAAGATGGATTAACTCGGCAACTCCAGCCGAACCGCCGCACGGCACCATCGATTGAACGCTGAAGGGCGCCCATCATCGTTGCCATGATGATGGTTCCCTAGTAACAAAGAAGGATCAATTATGCCTCCCAAGTT
>JBHWRK010000152.1:0-4962 GCA_043426715.1 Trueperella sp.
AGACTGTTGCGTGATGCAACGGGCCCACAGGCGCGGGACAGGGCAATCCCACTCCTAGGAGGGAGCGATTGCGTGCTGTTCTGATTAGCGCTTGGCACGAGCCAGTTCAGCACGCGGGTACGCGGCTACGCCTACTTGGCGAGCCGGCGCTTAAACGTCGAGCGCAGGCGCTCCTTATTCACCGCAGCCACGGCGCTCAGCGGAATGTTCGCCGGGCACACCGCGGCACACTCGCCGTAGTTCGAGCATGGGCCGAAGTTCTCGTCCGCAACATCGACCATTGCCTTCGCTCGACGTTCGCGCTCCTGCGACGGCAACGGAAGCATCGCTAGGTGCGTCAGCTTCGCGCCGAGGTACAGATGCGCAGATCCGTTCGGGCAGGCAGCCACACACGCTCCACAGCCAATGCAGGCCGCGAAGTCGAGGGCGTCCTCAACGGTCTCGTGGTTGACCGGAACAGCGTCCGCATCCGGCGCCGTGCCAGCATTGACTGCCACGTGTCCGCCGGCTTCGAGGATCTCGTCCAGTGCGTGCCGGTTGACCATGAGGTCGCGCAACACCGGGTAGGCCGCCGAACGGAACGGCTCGATACGAACCGTCTGCCCGTCCTTGAACGAGCGCAGACGCTGATGACATGCCGGGACATTACGCTCCGGGCCGTGCGGTGTACCGGTCACCTGAATGCCACAGGCACCGCAAATGCCCTCGCGGCAATCGGACTCGAACGTCACCTGTTCACGGCCAGAGTTCACCAGCTGTTCGTTGAGGCGATCGAGCGCCTCAACGATTGACATCGAACTGTCGAGACCATCAACCGTGTGGTGTTCGTAGCGGCCCTTATCCTCGGGCCCGTTCTGACGCCAGATTTCAAGTGTCAGTTTCATGAGTAGCTCCTCGTTGCCAGCGGAACCGCCGTGAACTCCAGCGGCTCCATGTGGCGAATAAACGTTCCATCAGCGCGTGACTCCCATGCGGACGCAAACGCCCACTCGTCGTCGTTACGCTTTGCCTCGCCGTCATCCTGGTATTCGAAGCGGAAGTGCGCTCCGGCCGACTCCTCACGGTCAAGGGCGTCAATACACATGAGCTCTGCGAGCTCGAGGAAGTCGGATACGCGGCCAGCCTTTTCAAGGGTCTGATTCACCTGTGCGGATCCACCTGGAACCGACAGATCCTCCCAGAACTCGCCCTGCAGGCGGCGAACCTCGCCAAGCGCCTTCGTCAGCGATTCCTTCGTGCGGCCAACGCCACAGCCTTCGTACATAATCTCGCCCAGTTCGCGATGGAACTGCTGCGGACCGCGGCTACCACCGATGTCGAGGAAACGCTGAGTGCTCGTCTCCACACGGGCGATCGCCTCTTGCACGGCCGGCGAATCCATCGCAGGCAGAGTCTCACCGAGACGCTTCGACAGGTAGTTCGGCACCGAGAATGGAAGGGTGAACCAGCCATCCACACAGGCCGACAGTAGCGAGTTCGCGCCCAGACGGTTTGCACCGTGGTAGGCCCAACCCGACTCGCCACCCACAAACAGGCCAGGAATCGACGTCATCTGGTCGAAGTCCGACCACAGGCCGCCCATCGTGAAGTGCGCGGATGGCGCAATGCGCATCGGCACCTCATACGGGTTCTCGCCCGTGGCCTGCTTGTACATGTCAAACAGGTTGCCGTAGCGCTCTGCAATCGTCGCCTTGCCGTGACGGCGCAGCGCGTCCGAGAAGTCGAGGTAGACGGAGTTCTTCAGCGGGCCAACACCGTGGCCTGCGTTGATCTGCTCGGTTGCCGCACGGGAGGAAATGTCGCGCGGCGTGAGGTTGCCGAATGCCGGGTACTTGCGCTCGAGGTAGTAGTCGCGCTCTTCTTCCGGAATGTCGTTGGGCTCGCGGGTATCGTTCGCATCCTTTGGAACCCAAATCCGGCCATCATTACGCAGCGACTCGGACATGAGAATCGTCTTCGACTGCCACGGCGTATTGACCGGCAGTCCCGTCGGATGGAACTGCACGAACGAGGCATGCGCGAGGTATGCGCCATGCTTGTGTGCACGCCATGCCGCGGTGCCGTTCGAGTTCAGCGCGAGTGTCGACTGGAAGTAGACCGAGCCGTAACCGCCGGTCGCGAGAATGACAGCGTGGGCGGGGATGGCTTTCACTTCGCCCGTCACGAGGTCACGAATAACAACTCCGCGCGCAACGCCGTCCTCAAGGATGAGGTCGAGCATCTCGGAGCGGATGTGCATCTTGACCGTGCCGGCCTTGATCTGACGCTGAAGTGCCTGCGAACTCGAGAGCTGCAACTGCTGGCCGGTCATGCCGCGCGAGTAGTACGTGCGCGAGACCTGTACGCCACCAAACGAACGGGTGGCCAGCGTGCCACCGTATTCACGGGCAAATGGCGTACCGATCGCGTTCATATGGTCGATTACGCGGACCGACTCTTCAGCCAAGCGGAACGCCTCCGCCTCGCGAGCACGGAAATCGCCACCCTTGACGGTGTCTGTCACAAAGCGGTCGATCGAATCGCCGTCCACCTTGCGTGCACGCGCCGCATTCACACCACCCTGCGCTGCCACCGAGTGAGCCCGGCGTGGCGCATCGTGATAGGTGACGGCGTGAACGTTGTAGCCAAGCTCACCGAGTGCGGCGGCTGCGCCAGCACCAGCAAGTCCCGTTCCAACGACGACGACTGTGAACTTCTTGGTATTCAGCGGGCTGACGAGGTTGTACGAGTCTCGCCTACGCTGCCATGCGGTTGCCGGGTCTCCCTCGGGTACACCGCCGTCGAGAAGCTTGCCGATCTTTGCCCCACGAATCTTCATCCGCGGCGGCTGGAAATCACGCTTCGGCGCCGACGATTCGGGCGCGGGCTGCGCTTCGGCATCTTCGGTCTTCCCGGCGAGGATCTCGCCGATATCTTTCATCTTGTCTTTAAAACTCAACTGAGCCACCCCATCTGAATTGCGAGCGGAAGCGATGCGTTGCCGAGCAGGATTGCGATCGCTGCGATTGCGCCAACAATCACAAACGTCATCCGCAGGCGGTAGCCCATCGAACCAAGGTCAACAGCGACATTCTTGGCTCCATGCGCAACGTGAATCGCGATGAACACCATCATCAATCCATAGAAAACTGCGACGATCGGGCGGCTAAACGAGGCCACCAAATTCGAGTAAGCCACCGACTCCGTGGCCGTTGGGCCCTGGAAGGTCTCGGTAGCAATCGGCGTAGCACCGACCGTCAAATCCAAAACGTGGATAACGATGAACGCAAGAATCAGCACGCCGGTTAACGGCATCAACCGTGCTGACAGTGCCTGCAAGCCGTTGCGATATTTCTTCGCGCGATGCTTGCCCCGGAACTTGCGGCCCCGGAAATAAATCATGACGCCCGCGACCACGTGCAAGATCAGGGCCAAAATCAGCACAACTCGCATGATCCACAGCACGCCCGTCTCCGGGAAGAGCGGCTCAAATGCGTGGCGTAACCAATATGCGTACCCGTCGAACTTTTCCGGGCCCATGTAGGCCTTAAGATTTCCGTAAAGGTGAATAAGTACAAAGATTGCCCAAATGGCACCCGTGATCGCCATGACGACCTTCAGGGCCCATGACGGCGGTGATTTTAGTTTCATCTTTCCTCCTGTGCCTCATTCTTCCAAGTAAAACTCTGTGTGATGCGGGACCCTTCTCCCGAACTGCACAAAACTTCGTGCGAAGTGGGACACCTCTTGTGGAATAACCCGCTGGTCTGGGACTTTTGGGTGGTGATTTCCACTACTCGCGCGCGAATTCGGACGGATTGGCTGAGTAGGCTGGTGGGCGTGACTAAAGCGAAAACCCCCGTGGCTATTCTTCTCAATGCGATTCGAGGATTTCTCATCGGCATGGCCGAGCTTGTGCCAGGTATTTCTGGTGGAACGATCGCTCTGGTCGTGGGCGTGTACGAGCGTCTGATTAATTCGGGTATGAGCGTGCTCAGCGCCATCAAGGCGTTGGTCACTGATCGGGCATCGGCACGCCGGAAGTTCGGCGAGGTCGACTGGGCGCTGATTCTAGCGATTCTGGCCGGTATGGCGGTTGCCGTGTTCTCTATGGCTGGAGTCATGGCGAATTTCGTCGAAAACCACGCGCCAACCGCGCGAGCGCTGTTCCTGGGCATGGTGGCCATATCAATCTATGTGCCAGTCTCGATGGTGAATCGCAGCGAGATAAAGGCGCGTCCGTGGGTGTGGGCGGCGTTCGCAGCGGCAGCAGTTCTAACATTTTTTGGAACGGGCGTGACGTCGACGACGCTCGAGGACCCGGCACTACCGATTGTCTTCATAGCAGCTGCGATTGCCGTCAGTGCGCTGGTGCTTCCGGGAGTGTCTGGCTCGTTCTTCTTGCTAGCAGTTGGCCTGTATCAGCCCGTCATGAACGCAGTTGATGCGAGGGATGTGCCTTTCATGACCGTCTTCGCCGCTGGTGCACTGACAGGCATCGTGCTGTTTATCCGCGTCCTGGATTACCTTCTGGAAAATCATCGCACTGTCACGTTGATGACGATGGCCGGACTCATGCTCGGCTCATTGCGAGCACTGTGGCCGTGGCGGACCGCGAATGCTGGACTTGTGGCACCTGGAGCCGATTGGCTCGCAATGCTGGGCTGGTTTGCACTGGGCGCAGCCGCTGTCACCGCAACACTCGTGGCCGAGCACCATCTGCAAAAAGGTGACCGCGACCAAGTGGACCAGTTCACCGATACTGTCCAGTAGCTTCAGCTCGGCGCTCGTTTAGCGTCACACGAAGCGTGCGAGTCCCCCACTAACCTGAGCGGATTCTTGCAGCCTTGACGAATAGTTGTTGGGGTTTACACGCGAGAAGACTGTATGAAGATCAGCGCACTCAATCAACTCAAGGGTTGGCGCGGTCGAGAAGTGCGCGGCCAATTCGCTTGTCAAGATTGAAAATCACGGGTGGACTTA
>JBHWRK010000153.1:0-8704 GCA_043426715.1 Trueperella sp.
ATACTGATGAACACCGTGAGGAACGTTGACACCGGTTTCGTGGCGGCGAATTGAGCGCGCGCAATCGGCATGCCGAGCGAGTTCTCACCCGCGTCTGTCCGATCAATTTCCACGCCGTTCGAGAGCATCGTCCACTTAGATGGTCCTGTGATCGAAATCGAGTACGTCGCCTTCAAATCAGGTTGTTCGAAGTTCGGGAATACCCGGCGTGCGTCAGCCGGCTCGAACTGCGTGTACAGATAGGTTTCGTTATCCACGGGATCGCAGAAGCGGTGCAGACCCTCACCCGTCGACGAATACAGGCCCTGCGCATGCACGGTGACAGTGTGGGTGCCCTTGGGAATCTCGAGGTGGACGCGGGCGCCGTCGAACGAAAACGGCACATCGTCGTCGTCGATCAGAACTTGTGACACGGCGTGTCCAATGAAATCGATAAAGGTGGACGTGGATTCGCTGGCCGTGAGACGAATGGAGCTGACGACGTCGAAATGACGGGTGCTAACTGGAGCTTCACTCACGTCAAGATCGATAGCGTAAGAATCGAGGGACAGGACGCGGGCACGGGCACGGGCTTCGGAACGCTTTAAATTTTCAGTCACGAAGCTATTGTGACGCTCTGAAATACTTGCTTCAACTTACAACACGTTCTGAACCTGTTAGTTTAGAGGAATGAATTTTCTTCATGCGCTTGTACGCCAGCCATCACCGAAGATGAACGAGGGGCTTCTGACCCACTTGGGCAAGTCGGAGGTTGATCCCGATTTAGCGTTGGAGCAGTGGCACGAGTATTGCAATATTCTGCGTGATTTCACCGACGTGATCGAGGTGGAGCCGATGCCGGACCAACCGGATTCGATATTCGTGGAAGACACCGTCTTTATCTACGACAATCTGGCAGTCCGCACTCGCCTCCACGAAGAACGCCGCGGTGAGCAGGAGTCGGTGATCTCCGTTCTAGAAGATCGCGGATTCGAGATCGTCGATTTGCCCGAAGACGCAAAGCTTGAGGGTGGCGACGTACTCAAGTTTGGCAACCACGTGTGGGTGGGCATGTCCACGCGCACAAACCGGGCGGGTATAGACGGGCTTGCTGAAGTTCTAGAAACCCTGGATGTGGGCGTAACGGCTGCTCCTGTCGAGCATGCGCTCCACCTGAAGTCCTGTCTGACTGCGCTGCCCGATGGATCCTTCATCTCGCACGAGGACTACTCTCCTCCAGCGGAATTCTTTCCTGGCCTACGTTTTGTGCCCGAGCTCTTGGGTACGCAGGTCGTTCACCTGGGCGGACATACGATCCTGATGAGCGAGTCTGCTCCGCGCACGGCAGAGCTCCTGCGTGGCGAGGGCTTTGTGGTGATCACAACTCCCCTGACGGAGATCGAAAAGATGGAGGGGTCGGCCACCTGCCTATCGGTTCGCATTCGCGGCTAGGCGAAACCGATCGACGACGTATCTGGTGGGAAGGCCGCCTCGACGTGTGGTTGGTGAGCCTTCCCACCTCGACGAGAACGTTTGCCGTTTGGTCAAACGGCAGACATATCAGCTAGTATTTATACGTCGAAACGGGCTATGGCGCAGCTTGGTAGCGCACTTGACTGGGGGTCAAGGGGTCGTGGGTTCAAATCCCGCTAGCCCGACGCTCTGAAGCGGTGGAATCTCAACAAAAACTGAGGTTCTGCCGCTTTAGTTTTGCCGAAATCGTTTAGGAAACGGATAGCAGCGCTTGCAATCTTGGTATTTCGAAAGAAACTGCCACCTCAGCGCGTGGACGCTAGGTGTCTTGGCCGATACATAGCAGGTTGAGTTACATTCCTGGGCACTGAATCTGTCGGCGACTCACGGATTATCGCCGTCGGTTTGAGATATTGCGCGATAGAGCGGCAGGATCTTGCTAATTAGAAGAGGGCTGATATCTCCCGCTCCCGGATCTTCTGGAAGCATCGTCGTTGAGATCCACCGCATCTGTTCAATTTCACCGTGCGCGCTACTGGCACCGACGTATCGGCAGGTGAAGATCGTCGAGCGAATCGGCTCACCGACTTCATTTGCGGCGAAGCCTTCGACTGATCCTAGTTCCTCGAGATCAGCGGGCTCAAGATCCAGTCCCAGCTCCTCACGAATTTCACGAATGGCCGCCTCGAGCGCAGTTTCGCCGTCCTCTAACTTGCCTCCTGGCAACGTGAACTTGGCGGCGTCGCGCTTCCGCACGACCAGCACACGGCTGTCGTCGTTAAAAATGACTCCGGCGACCCTCATTCGTCACCCATCGCCTTGTCGACGTCTCATACGGCCGTGATCCACTCATGATCGGTGAGGACGTAGGTGCCTTTTCCAGTGGTCGTAATTGCAACACTTTTCTTAGACATATGGACAATTATCCCGCAATCTCCGCTATGAGGAGCGAGAACGGGAAGATTTGCTGGTTGTGGCTCTAGCGGCGCGGGCGACGCTGCCGCTCACGCACCGCGATCTCAACCGGGGAACCTGTGAAGTCGTAGGTTTCGCGGAAACGGCGTTCAATGAATCGGCGATAGCCGTGATCAAGAAAGCCCGTCGTGAACAGGACGAACCGTGGCGGCTGAACATCCACCTGGGTGGCGAATAGGATGCGCGACTGTTTTCCTCCGCGCACTGGATGCGGATTCTCTGCAACAAGCTGGCCGAGGGTGGCGTTGAGTTTGCCAGTCGGAATTCGCTTATCCCACGACGCCAACGCACGGCGCATGGCCCGCAGAAGACGGTTCGTGTGCCAGCCGGTCTGCGCCGAAATGTTGACCCGCTCAACCCACGGCATTTGAATCATTTCGCGATCCAGTTCCTTGTTGAGAATCATCCGGCGCTCCTCGTCCACGAGGTCCCACTTGTTAACCACGAGTACCATCGCGCGACCCGAGTCGATCACCTGTTGCATGACGCGAATGTCCTGCTCGGTAAGATCCTGTGAGCCATCGATGAGCACGAGGGCGAGCTCGGCGTTCGCCAAGGCGCGTTGCGTGCGAAGCGATGCGTAGTAGTCGGCTCCAGATTGCATATGAACACGACGGCGGATGCCTGCCGTATCCACAAAGGTCCAAAGTTCTCCGTTGAGCTCGATGAGTTCATCCACGGGGTCGCGGGTTGTGCCTGCGACCTCATCAACCACCACGCGGTCTTCACCCGCAAGCCTGTTAAGTAGTGAGGACTTTCCGACGTTGGGCTTTCCAACGAGTGCCACCTTGCGGGGGCCCTCCCCCGGACGCTCCCTACGCACTCCCGAAACCTTCGGCAAGATTCGCATAGCTTTGTCGAGTAGCTCACCAGAACCTCGCCCATGGAGGGCTGAGACCGGAAATGGTTCACCTAATCCGAGCGCCCACAGGTACGCCACATCAGCCTCTTGCTGGGGCGAATCGACCTTGTTGGCAGCGAGGACAGTGGCCTTGCCGGAGCGGCGAATGAGCTCAACAATCCGCTCGTCCGCATCCGTCACACCAACCGTTGCATCCACAACGAGCATGACGGCGTCCGCTTCCTTGATGGCAATCTCAGACTGATTGGCCACCGAGAGGTCGATGCCTTTGACGTCGATCTCCCAGCCACCGGTATCGACCACCGTGAATTCGCGGCCGCCCCATTCAGCGTCGTAATACACGCGATCTCGCGTCACGCCCGGGGTGTCCTGCACCACGGCCACGCGCCTGCCCACGATGCGGTTTACGAGCGTCGACTTACCGACGTTCGGGCGTCCCACTATCGCCAGCACGGGTGCAGTGGGCGCGGGCTCGGCCGGCGCTACCTCGAGGTCAAGCTCAATGAGCGACAGATCGTCGTCGTCTAGCTCGTAATCCTCAAGGGAAGCGCGCATCAGCTCATATTGAGCCTGATCAAACTCGGTATCACGATCGCCATCAAAATCGGCGTTCGTCAGATCGCTTGTTGGTTCTCGTTCGTTTTTATAGTCGTCAGTCACGGTAATGCTCCGGAATCAGGGAAATAATGGTGTCCACGACCTCGTCTATCGTCATATCAGACGAATCGATGTGTGCCACACCGTCCTCCGCCGTCGTAAAATTCGACACCGTTGAATCGTCGCGATCACGGCGAATCACCTCGTCGCGGGTAGCAGCCACGGCCATCTCATCGGCGGTGCCACGGGTCTCAAGGGCGCGGCGAGCAAGGCGGGCTTCCTCAGAGGCAGTGAGCAACACGCGCACGGGAGCTTCCGGAGCAACGACGGAGGTAATGTCGCGCCCTTCCGCTACGATGCCCCTGCCCTGCGAATGGCCAGACGGGGTCATTTCTTCTGCGATGATCGCCTGTTGCATGCGTGCCATCTCCGCACGCACATCCAAATTCACGGCCACCTTGGAGACCACCTTGGACAGCGCGGAGGCGCGGATGTTCTCCGTAATGTCGTGCTCTCCCACCACGAAGCGTGGATTTTGCGGATCAAGATCAATCGAAAGCGGCATCTCCTGCGTGACCTTGTGGACTGCCGGCCCATCCTCGAGATCAATGCCTTCATGCTGTACCCACCACGTTGCAGCGCGGTACATCGCTCCCGTGTCCAAATAGGACAGACCGAGCTGGTCGGCCACGAGCTTCGCCACGGTTGACTTGCCCGAACCCGACGGCCCATCGATGGCGATTACGAGCGGTTGCTTCGATTCGTTGGTCACGACTCTCCATCCTCGTTTTTCTAGACCTTGCTCGAGTGGTAGCGCCTGCTGCGGCGCAACTGAGACAATCACACGGCCCACCTGCTGTTTGGCCGAATGCTCCATCTCCAAATCTTCGATATTGATCCCAAGCTCGCCAATCTCGGCGAAGAGCCGGCCAAGCATGCCAGGCTCATCGGGAATAAGAACGATGACTTCGGCGTAGTTCGCTCGCACCCCGCCGTGTTTGCCAGGAATACGCGCGACACCCTTGTTACCATCCGCAATGACGGCCGAAATGCGGTCGAGCCCCATATCCTCGCGGTCGAGCGTAGAGACGAGTGCACCCAGACGCGCTGAGATTCCCCGTAACACGTTCGCGATCTGCGTGCGGTTGCCATGAATAATTGACGTCCATAGCAACGGATCAGATTCGGCAATACGTGTAACGTCGCGGAGCCCCTGCCCCGCCAAGTCCAACGCCTCGGCAGGTGCATCCTTAAGCGCCGAGGCGACCAGCGAACTCATTAGTTGCGGCATGTGTGACACGAGTGCCACCGCATGGTCGTGCTCGGAGGCATCCAGCATGATGGGCGCCGCGCCCATGTCAACCGCCAGCGTACGAATCGTGTGAATGGCGTGCGTTGCCGTGTTGTCGTCGGCACTGATCACCCACGGCCGGCCTACGAACAGGTCGGCGTCCGCGGCGATAGCACCCGAACGCTCCTTGCCCGCCATCGGATGCGAACCGACCCACCGCTCTACACCGGGGTGGTCGAGCAACTCCTGGTGCACACGCTCCTTGACAGAAGCCACGTCTGTCACCACCGCATTCGGGAAGCGATCGAGTGCCTCGCGAACAACCTTCGCAGTCACGTCCGGTGGAATAGCAACGACGACGATCGTCGGCTCATCCACCGGTTCTATTGAGCCTCCGCCCAAGTCACGAGCAAGCGATGCCGCCACCGGAGAAGCGTCTTCAAGATAGACGTCCACGCCCGCCCGCCGAAGTCGTAAAGCAATCGACGTGCCAAGTAGTCCGGCACCGATAATAAGCACCGGCGATTGGGTCAGGACGGAATCCCTCATAGGTCCACCATGCTCATGAGTGCGCCCAGTTCGGAGCCACCTACCGTACGAACCTCGCCAGGGCGCAGGCGCCCAATCTGAATGTTGGCGAACTGCGTGCGCACGAGATCAATAACGGGGAATCCAACTTCCTCCATCATGCGGCGCACGATTCTATTGCGCCCGGAATGAAGCTCAATTTCGACGATCGATTGTCGGCGACCAGCCTCGCGTAGCGTGAAGCGGTCAACCTTGACCGGTCCGTCCTCAAGTGTGATGCCCTGTTCGAGCACCTTCGTCAGCCCGCGGGTCACGGTACCCTCGACGCGAGCGATGTACGTCTTTGGAACCTCAAAGCTTGGGTGGGAGAGGCGATGGGCCAGCTCGCCGTCGTTGGTCAGTAAAATAATGCCTTCGGTATCGGCATCCAAGCGGCCCACGTGATACAGGCGTTCGGTGCGGTCCTCAATGTAGTCCGCGAGCGTCGGGCGGCCTTGATCGTCACTCATCGTGGAGACCACACCGCGCTCCTTGTACAGCGCGATCGTCACTTTGTCTTGATCGAGCTGGACTCGATCGCCATCCACATGGATGACCGCAGTTTCGGGGTCCACGCGAATGCCAAGCTGCCGGACAACTACACCGTTAACGCTCACACGTCCCTGCGTGATCAGGTCTTCACTCGCCCTGCGTGATGCGACGCCCGCGTGGGCAAGCACCTTTTGGAGGCGTTCGCCGGTTGGTTCGTGGAGGTCTTGTGCGCGGGTCATAGGAGTTCCTTTTCTAGATCATCAAGATCGGTGTCGTCGGGCAGATACGGTGCCAGGGGTGCGAGCTCATCGAGCGAATTCATGCCCATCTTCTCGAGGAAGAGCTGGGTAGTCGCGAAGAGATCAGCGCCAGTGGCGGCGGTTTGGCCCACTTGCTCGATCAAGCCCCTCGTCAGCAAAGTTCGAACAACAGAGTCTACCTCAACACCGCGAATAGCCGCGATTTGCGCACGCGTCACGGGTTGGCGATAAGCGACGACAGCCAGGGTTTCCAGCGCTTGGACGGAAAGTTTCGATGACTGGCCTTTCGTTACGAATTCTCCCACCACTTCTGAAAAGCGCGGGTGGGAATACATCCGCCACCCGCCAGCCACTTCGCGCAACTGGAATCCGCGCTGGTCATCGGCGTATTCGCGGGAAAGATCGCGAAGGAGCGTGTCAGTATCGGCCTCCGACATCCCGATGACAGTCGCAAACTGAGCCAGTGGTACCGGATCGGGCGTCACCATCAAAATAGCCTCGACCGCGCCGCGTTGAAATTCGCCACTCATTGTTTCTCACCCTCGTCCCACTCTGAATGACCGCCCACCTCGGGCACCTCGTCCGTCACTCGCGTTACATAGAGGGTGGAGAGCGGACCGTCCTGCTCCACCTGAATTTCCTCGTTGCGCAACATGTCGAGCACGGCCAAAAAACGCGACACCACCATCGTCACGGAATGGGCGTCCTTACACAGATTCGTGAACGAGACGCGATCCCCGACCACGAGTTGATCACGCAAATACGCTACCTGGATCTCGACGGGAATGAGCGGATCGTGCAGGTGATCGAACGTCATTTCGTCCGGACCTCGCGTAAACGCACTCGCCGCCAACATCGCCAAATCATTAAGCGTGAGACGTAGCTCTACCTCGGGCAGCATCTCACGGTAGTTCTCCTCCATCGGCACGTCGCGCGGCGTCGTCAGCGACTGGATTGCGAACGTCACTGCGAGGCTCGCTGCGACGTCCTTGTACGCCTTGTATTGGAGAAGCTTCGCAAAGAGCAAATCACGCGCACCGAGGATCTCGAGGTCCTCGTCATCTGTCTCATCGCGGGGTAAGAGGCGCGCGGCTTTCATATCGAGCAAAGTGGCGGCGACGACGACGAATTCGGACATCTGTGACAGGTCAGCCTTGTCTTGGCTACGTACAAACGCGATGAACTCGTCCGTCACCTCAGATAGTGCGACTTCCGTAACGTCTAGTTTTTTTCGCGAAATGAGGCTCAGTAGAACCTCAAAGGGCCCCGAGAAGACGTCGAGTTCGACGGCAAACCCATCGGAGCTAAATAGATCCTCAGAGGCCAATGTGCTCACTAGGGCGAACCACCACGTGCAATGAGTTCTCGGGCAAGGCGCCGGTAGGATTCGGCTCCCTTGGACTTGGGATCGTAGCTCGTGATCGGCTCGGCCGCGATCGTTGCATCCGGGAAGCGGACGGTGCGCGGAATTTCCGTGTCGAAGACGCGATCGCCAAACTGTTCTCGAATCGTCGAGATGACCTCACGGGCGTGAATCGTGCGGCGGTCCACCATCGTCAGCAGTACGCCATCAATGCGAAGTTGCGGGTTGAGACGATCCTGGACGCGCTCAATCTGATCGACGAGTAGGGCCACACCTCGCATCGCAAAGAACTCGGCTTCGAGTGGGATCATAACGCCGTGAGCCGCGGTCAGAGCGTTGACTGTCAACAGGCCGAGCGAGGGCTGACAATCGACGATGATGACGTCGTAGTTGTCCACGACGGGTCGCAGTACGCGCATGAGTGATTGCTCGCGCGCCACCTCGTTAATGAGCTGGATTTCTGCGGCCGAGAGCTCAATGTTCGACGGTGCGATATCAAGATTGGGGTTGGCGGTTTCGTGAATAATGCGAGTGATATCCGGCTTTGCCGAGAGCATCTCGTCATACATGGTGCGTTCGAGCATCATCGCATTAATTCCAAGGCCGGCCGAGGCTGCTCCCTGCGGATCGAAGTCGACGATGAGAACCTTACGCCCGTAATCTGCGAGGGCTGCAGCAAGGTTGATGGACGTCGTCGTTTTTCCAACGCCGCCCTTCTGGTTACACATCGCGATAATGCGAGCAGGGCCGTGCGAGTCCAGATCGGGCGGAAGTGGGAAATCGCGATCCGGATCCAGTTCATCGAGAAGATCAGTTTGTACAGGAGTCACGCTTTTAATCTAGAA
>JBHWRK010000154.1:0-3729 GCA_043426715.1 Trueperella sp.
GGAGTTGTTATCCAGCAGGCTGGCGACTGCTGCTGCTGCCGACATCTGCTTCTTCATCACGTAGCTACCGGCTTGAATAGACGCCGCGCGCCTATCTGCGTTGAATGCATCAATAAATGCGGCATCGGATGCGACGACATCATTGGCTGTGAGGATCCCAGCGATGTCGCTACCCGTTGAGCCGTTGGGAATCGTAATGATGACCTCGCCAGTACCCTCGCCCGAATAGTCTTCGGCGGTTGGTGCATCGAGATCAAGAAGTGACTTCACATGAGGCCAGGCAAGAACCGTGGAGAAGACAAGGAGAAATACCGCGATAAACAGGACGATAGACGTGCGTGCGTGACGTTTACGCCTATTGATCGTACGCGCAGAGTTCTTGCGTCGTGGTTTCTTCCTGTTATCAGGTAGTTCATCAAAAAGTTCAGACACGCTATCCCTCCACGGATGGCCCGACTGGCTGGCCAGGTGGCTGACCGCTCGTTCGCTCATGCTCGAGTGCGCTTTCGAGAATGATCACCGCGGCCACCTGATCCACGACGCTTCTGTGGTCGATTTCTTTTCGTCCAGAGTCGTGGAGTTGCCGGTGGGCTTGTACGCTCGAAAGCCGTTCATCGAGCATTCTAACCTCAACTGGGGCGATTCGCCGGAATAATCGCCGTGCCCATTTGCGTGCGGCTTTCGCCGATGGGCCTTCCGTTCCGTCCATATTGAGAGGTAATCCGACGATCACCTCCAGAGCATCCATTTCGCGGACGAGTTTGGCGACGGCGTTCAGGTCGCCGCGTCCGGCCCTCAGCGTTTCGTACGGAGTGGCTAAAATGCCCGCGGCGTCGCTTCGAGCGACGCCGACACGAACTTTGCCAACGTCAACTCCGATGCGAACCCCGGGTCTCACTTTTATCCGATCTGCGCAACGATAGCGTCAAGTGCGTCGCGGACCTTCGACACGTCCGTTCCACCACCTTGGGCCATGTCGTCCTTACCGCCACCTCCGCCGCCGAGGATCTTCGCTGCGATGCCAACGAGGGCACCAGCCTTCACGCCACGTTCGCGAGCCGCTTCATTAGTTGCCACGACGATCGAGGGGCGACCCTTTGCTACCGCAGTGACAGCGACGACGCCAGGCTCGCCGCCAAGTCGTTCACGTAGCTGGGTTGCCATCTGGCGGGCTTCATTACCATCAGCACCGGTACCGAAATCGTGGACGATGACGGAGATCCCATTGATGTCGCGGCGGTTGTCAACCAAGGTACCGAGGCTGGAGGTCAGCTTCTCGCTACGGAGCGAGGCGAGCTCCTTTTCGGCACTCTTAATTTTAGAAAGCAGCGAATCGATGTGCTGTGGTAGTTCTTCTGGGCGCACACGAAGTTTGCCCGTGAGCTGGTTGACAAGGGCACGTTCCTTCGCGCCCTCGGCGTAAGCACCACGGCCCACAAGCGCCTCCACGCGTCGGATACCCGAGCCAATCGAGGACTCGCCAAGTAGGGTGACGAGGCCAATCTGGCCGGTGTCCTTTACGTGCGTGCCGGCACAGAGTTCACGGCTCCAGGGTCCGTCGATCGACACGACGCGCACCTGGTTGCCATACTTCTCGCCGAACAGCGCCAAAGCACCGAGCTTCTTTGCCTTATCTAGGCTCATGATCTCATCGGTCACTTCAAGATTGTCCTGAAGCTTCGTGTTGACCTCGGCCTCGATGTCGTGCAACTGCTCGGCTGGAACTTGTGAACTGTGGCGGAAGTCGAAGCGCAGTGCGGACGGAGAATTTTCCGAACCTGCCTGAGTGGCCTGATCTCCAAGCTGTTCACGCAGGACCTGGTGGACCATGTGGGTGGAGGTATGTGCGCGGGCGATCTGCTCGCGTCGGTCCACGTCGATCTGGGAATGAACGGCATCGTCAAGTGCCACGCTTCCCTCGGTCAGGCGGGCGCGGTGGACAAACATTCCCTTGACGGGCATCTGAACGTCGTCGACCTCGAGCATGCCGCCACCGGCCACAGATATCGTTCCGTGATCGGCCTGCTGTCCACCTTGCTCGGCCCAGAAAGGAGTCTGATCGAGCACGATGTCAACGTCGGCCGGTGCCTCAGCCACGGGAACTGGCTGGCCGTCCTTAAGGATGGCCAGTACCTGGCCGTCTGCCGAATAGTCGGTGTAACCGAGGAAGTGCGTTCCACCGCCGGACTTGGCTTCGATTTCGTGGTAGACGGATGCGTCCACGTGCCCAGTTTTCTTGGCGAGTGCATCGGCGCGAGCTCGATCCTTCTGCTCCTGCATGAGCGTTCGGAAGCCGTCCTCGTCTACCTCAACGCCCGCCTCGTAGGCCATTTCAAGTGTGAGGTCGATAGGGAATCCGTACGTGTCGTGGAGCGTAAACGCGGTGTCGCCAGGAAGTTCCTCCCCTGCCGCCTTCGACTTCTTCACAGCCACGTCGAAGATTGCCGTACCTGACTCGAGCGTACGTCGGAAGGCGTCTTCCTCCGCATAGGCGATCTGTGAAATCGTGTCGAAATTCCTCTCGAGCTCCGGGTAGGACTCCTTCATGACGTTCATTGACGCAGGTAACAAATGCGGAAGTGCCACATCGTCATACCCGAGAAGTCGAACTGAGCGCACGGCACGGCGAATCAGGCGGCGCAGTACGTAGCCCCGCCCATCGTTGCCTGGTCGGACACCGTCGTTAATCAACATGAGGGCAGACCGGACGTGATCGGCAATAACGCGCATGCGCACGTCGTCTTCCTCGTCATCGCCGTAGATTTTGCCGGTGATCTTCTGTGTGGCCTCGATGACGGGGAAAACCTCGTCAATCTCGTACATGTTGTTCTTACCCTGCAAAAGGTAGGCGATGCGCTCGAGCCCCGCGCCGGTATCGATCGCGGTCTGGTCAAGCTTGCCAAGCAACGGGTAGTCCTGCCCCTGGCCCTCGCCTCGTATGAACTCGTTAAACACGAGGTTCCACACTTCTAGGTAGCGGTCACCACCCGGATCGACCGTGCCACCCTCGGCGTCAGGACCGTACTCAGGTCCGCGGTCATAATGGATCTCCGCACACGGGCCTGCCGGGCCTGGTTGACCCGTCGACCAGAAGTTTTCTTCGCGCGTGAGCTTGACGATGTGCTTCGGATCCACGCCCGCTTCGTTCACAAGGTGGTTATAGGCGACCTCATCTTCTTCCCAGATCGTCACCCACAGGCGGTCCTTCTCAAGCCCGTACCCACCCTCATCGATCGACGTAGTAAGCAGGCCGAAGGCGAGGTCGATCGCTCGTTCCTTGAAGTAATCTCCAAACGAGAAGTTGCCGCACATCTGGAAGAATGTTCCGTGGCGGGTGGTACGGCCAACGTTGTCAATATCGTTGGTTCGAATACACTTCTGCACCGATGCCGCGCGAGGGAACGGCGCCTCTTCGGTTCCCACGATGTACGGGATGAACGGGACCATGCCAGCGATCGTGAACAAAATAGAGGGATCCGGTGAGACCAGCGGGACCGAATCGTAAATCTTGTGGTCATGCTTTCGGAAATATTCGAGCCAGCGGCGTCGAATCTCAGAGGTGCGCATAGTGCTCCTGTGGTTGTAAACGAGGCGATAGTCGCCCCAAGTCTAAGACTATTGAGATGTATCGAAAAAATCTTGGGGAACCGCACCAGTTCCATCGTCAGGCTTGGACGGACCAAACGCATCCCGGAGCCTCGAAGCACCCTTGCGAGCTGCGAGGAGACA
>JBHWRK010000155.1:0-10221 GCA_043426715.1 Trueperella sp.
ATTCTTAAGAGGCCCGATCTTAGGATCGGGCCTCTTTTTTCATGCCTTGACGGTATTTCGGCCTTTTAGGAAGTGCGGGCTCGCACGACTTTTCTCGGGTCGGCACCTCAAATTGAGCGTTAAACGTTCGGAGACACCCCCAAGTTCTGACTTTTTCTTACCTAACATTTTCGCGATTCGTTTTGAACGATCCCATAAAACGCACGAAGTTATGCCATTTTCTTGCTGTACTTTGAGTTTCAATTCGTGCTGTCCGAATTGTCCGGGTGAGACATGGGACTATCGGTCCCTTTTATCACAGTGTCATCTGTGATTATTTAATTAGCCGGAAACTATAGACAGGGGGTCGGGGCGATGGCTGAAACATCAGAACCAAGCCTGGAGCGGCCGGAAGCTGCTCAGGAGACTGCGGCGACTTCGGAGTCCAAGAAAGGCCTTACGCCGGGTCGCATTCTGCTCCTGCTCGGTGTCTTCGTCTTTGGTTCACTTATTGGAGTTGGAGGTTTCGCGATGTTTTACGGTAACGGCATCGGATACCTCTACGACAACCCGGAAACCTGCGCCCAGTGCCATGCCATGGAGGATTATCTGGAAGGCTGGAAGGCTGGTTCGCACACCGCGGTTGCAACCTGCAACGACTGCCACATGCCACACGATGGACTCGCCCACAAGCTCCTTGTCAAAGCAGACAACGGCTTCTGGCACGCTATGCGTTTCACGACCGGCTGGTATCCAGACAACATTGAGATCCGAGAGGTGAACAGGAACATCACCAATAACAGTTGCCTGTACTGCCACGCGGATTACGTAGACGAAGTTCATAGCTTCCGTACCGACGATCAACAGCTCGACTGCACAAAGTGCCACGAGACCGTTGGCCACCTGAAATGAGATTGGACATGACTGCACAAGATTCGGCTGCTACGCCAAAGAAGTCGAGACGAGTTCTTCTCATCGGACTCGCGATTGCCCTCGTGGCAGCCGTGACGTTCGGTATTACGATGCTCGTCATTAACATGATGGAACGAAAGTCGGAACAGGCGATTCCTCGCCACGACGTCGTCGCTCTCGATGAGACCACTGTGGATCCCGCTGTGTGGGGACAAAACTTCCCTGCCCAGTACGAGGCCTATAAGCGCACATCCGAGATGGTGCCGACCGTTCACGCAGGTTCTAAGAAGGTCGACCACGAGCCGACCGCAGACGACCCGCGTGAGTTCGTCTCCTCCTCGCGAATCGAAGAGGATCCGCGTCTGACCGTGATGTGGGCTGGCTATCCGTTTGCCACGGACTACCGGCACGCTCGTGGCCACGAGTACATGCTGCTCGACCAACGCACCACTCTACGCGTAACCGAATTCAATCAGCCTGGCACCTGTCTCAATTGTCACGCGTCAATGCCGACGGTGTACGCCGAGGCTGGCGACGGCGATATTGAGGCCGGCTTCGCAGCCATCAACAAGATGTCTTACGAGGAGGCAAGCGAGTTCGCGGAGCATCCGATTACGTGTCTCGATTGCCACGATCCCGAAACGAACCAATTGCGCATTACGCGTCCAGCGCTCGTCAACGGCTTGCGTGACCTCAAGGCATCTGAGGGCATCGAGGATTACGACGTTAATCGCGACGCCACGATCGAAGAGATGCGTTCATACGTGTGCGCACAGTGCCACGTCGAGTATTACTTCTCGGGCGAAGACAAGACGCTCACCTTCCCGTGGGCCGAGGGTATTGAGATCGATCAGATCTGGGAGTACTACCAAAAGGACGGCCACATCGACTTCACCAATGCCATTTCTGGCGCGGAAGTTGTGAAGGCTCAGCATCCCGAGTTCGACATCTGGTCTCAGGGCGTCCACGCCGATGCCGGCGTGAGCTGTGCGGACTGCCACATGTCTTACACTCGTCAGGGAGCACAGAAGGTGACCGACCATCACATTGGTTCGCCGCTGTTGACCATTAATCAGTCGTGCGGTACATGTCATTCCGACGATGAAGAAACCATGTTGAACCGCGTGCTCACGATCCAGGATCGCTACGTTGATTCGCGTGACAAGGCTCTGGACGCTCTTGTTGACCTTATTGAGTCGATCGAGGCGGCAGTTGACGAAGGTGCTCCGCAGGAGTACATCGACCTCGCCCGTGAGTACCAGAACAAGGCCTCCTTCTACGTCGACTACACATACTCGGAAAACTCCTATGGCTTCCACGCCCCGGATTATTCGCAGAAGATCCTCCAGACATCCATGGACGAATCCCGCAAGGGCCAGATGGCATTGACGGGCAAGACCCGTGAGGATCTTGAACGCTCTGATGTGGCGCAGCGTAATCTGGATGCCGCAAAGGAACGAGGAACCATTGGCTAAGGTGACACCCGCGGGCGGCAATGAGTCGTCCGCGGGCGGTCGGCCCGATGAAGTAGTTCTCGACTACCTCAGAAACGCACCCGATGAGCTCCAACCCTGGGCGCGCAAGAAGCTAGAAGAACTTTCCAGCGTGGATGCGTCCAGCGCGGATGTGTCGCGCCAGGCAATCGACGACGACGTCGCTGGACCCGCGTCAGCATCTGCGGCCGTCGAAGGGGAAATGAGCGCAGACGACGAACCGACGAAGCAGGAGACCACTTCTGACCAGGACCTCGCCTCACGTGCAGTTGAGGCAGGTCTTCTCGAGGAAAATGATCTCGCACTTGCTGAACTCGGAGAAATGGACGAACAGCAGCAGCGTGCCGTCCGTAGGGCGCGCAAACGTTCAAGGCGTGGGCATGCAACCGCACCGAATGCGGATTCTAAGGGCGGCCTCGATACAGCTGAGACTCGGATCGAGACTCCAGCTGCACGTGAGCCAGGTGCGCCGTCCTGGGAGAAGATGGATTCGTTGTCCAATGCCGGGTTCGCGCCAAAGTCGGAGAAGAAGTCCAAATGGTTCACGGTGCTTATCGTGGCCGCGCTGTCGATGGGGCTTGCGTTCGGCGTGTTTATGATTGGTTCAGACGATCAAAAGCCGATCACTCCCAATCAACTCCCTGACGGGCACCCGGACATCAGTCAGATGGATCAGTCGCTGGCACCACCAGTTGATAATTCTGAGCGCTTATTCGAACTCGATATGGCTGTGCGGCAGAACCCGGACGACTGGGAGTCACGCCTTGAAATGGGTGTGTTGCTGATGAACCAGCGTGACTTCGCCGAGGCAGAGGAGCAGTGGCTCGCCGTCCTCGACGGAGCTCAAGGGCATGCTGAGGCATATTACAACCTTGGATTCCTGTACACGACGATGGATCCGCCGGATTTGGACAAGGCGATTGAGTCGTGGGAGAAGCTCATGGAGCTCGATCCAAACTCAGAACTGGCACAGGACGTCAAGCCGTTCTATGACACGCTTCTGAGTGGACCGCCCAAAGAAACGCCCTGACCTCCTAGGACTTCAGTGCCTCACGTTGCAAAGGACGGACGGGCATAATTATTAACAGTTACAGGGAGGTAAATTATGTTGACGATGCCAGCAGTGTTCGTCGCCGGCATTCTTGCCTTTCTTTCACCGTGTTTTTTACCCGTTGTGCCGGTGTTCGTTGCGCAGATGACGGGTGTGCGCAGGCCACCTGAATTCATCGGCCAAGACAGTGCTGTGGTTTCTGTGATCGCGCCGACGCGCGGACCGAGCCGCGAGCTTGCCGCTCATGAGCGTGTTAGCGCAGATGCTGGCCGCGCCTTTGTAGCCGGCGGGGGAGTCGGAACGGTAGTCGGCCCGACCGCCGTCGCTCTTCCTCACACACCTACCCAAGGCACATACACGCGTATGGGCGCAGCCCTTCAAGCGCTTGCCTTCGTCGCGTCTTTTAGCCTTGTGTTCGCGGGGTTGTGGGCGGCTGTGGGAGTGGTGGGCTGGGTGGTTGGAGACGTCCGACAGTACCTGACGATCGTGGCCGGCGCCGTGCTCATTGCGCTTGGCCTTCATGTGGCCCGCCTGATCCGCATCCCATTGCTCGACCGCACGGTTCGCCATGGCGTGAATACAGACGGCGGACCGAGCTACCGAAAGTCGGTTCTGCTCGGCCTCTCGTTTGGCGCCGGCTGGTCGCCGTGCATCGGTCCTATCCTTGGTGGAGTCATTGCCCTGGCCATGACTCAGGGTACGGCCCTCACTGGCTTTGGTCTGCTCCTCGTGTTTTGTGCTGGTCTTGGCCTGCCGTTCATTGCGAGCGCGATCCTCGCCGACAGGATGGTGTCCGTTGGATGGGTAACCAAGCACTACAAGGTCATTGAGTTCGTCCTTGGCCTGACTCTCATCGTGGTCGGATTTTTAATGATATCCGGCCTCCTCGAACGTCTATCCGCTACTATCCCTGCAATCCTGTGAGGCCCTCGTGACACACGTTTCATCCGCGCCGGAGTTGTTTGACGACGACGAGCACATCTCGCCCGTCATGATTTTTAAGAGAATCTACGCGTTCTTTTACTCCAAGATCGTTGGTGTCGTTCTCATCCTCATGATGGCCGTGCTCGCATTCTTCGGCACGATCATCATGCAGATGCCTGCAGGTGCACTCGATAATGCAGATACAAAGGCCGCCTGGCTCGAGTCGGTTCGTCCGAAATATGGAGGCTGGACCCCAGTTCTCGATTTCCTCGGATTCTTCCGAATGTATACCTCGCCGATTTTCCTTATCACGTGTGTACTGCTCGCACTTTCGATCGCTGGATGTACCATCCATCGCCTTGGCCCGATGTGGCGCGCAGCCACGCAACCACGCGTGAGCGTCTCAGATAACTTCCATAAGCATGCTCAGAATCGTGTTCAACTCGACGTGTCCGCAGTGGCGGGCGGATCGGGTACGAAGTCGGCTGGCGAGGTCGCATTTAGCAATGCCGTCGAGGTCCTTCAGTCCAGGCGCTGGCGTGTGGTGCTCGATGATAAGAATCCAAACTCCGCATACGCGGACAAGAACCGGTGGGGACCCTTCGGCACAGCTCTCGCGCACCTGGCCTTCATCCTCATCATGCTCGCCTTCGTCTTCACGAACACGCTCGCGTTCGAACGTTTTCTCACAATCCCCGTGGGCGGTACCGCCGAGGTTGAGGGCACGACGCTCTCTGCCACCGCGATCTCGTTCCAGGACACGTACACGGACGAAGGCCGACCCGACGATTACGTGTCTCACCTGCTCGTGGAAGACTCCGGCGTCGTCGTTGGAGAGCAGGACATCCGTGTGAACGATCCACTCAAGTATGACGGATACCGCTTCCACCAGACCTCGTTTGGAATTGCCGCGCAGGTCGCCGTCGACCAGCCAAACGGCCAAACCCGCAACGAAACCGTGGCGTTGCAGTGGACGTCCAATGACGGGCGAAATGCGATTGGACGCCTGCCGATGCCCGAGCGCGAGGACCTCGATGTTCTCATCGTCACCGCTGCCTCCGGCCGCGCGGACTCCACAATCGCTCCGGGTACCGCGATGATCGAGATTTACCCGATGGACTCCAACCAGCCCTACGCAGTGCAACCCCTTGAACCCGGCCAACCCTTCGAATGGGAAAGCTACACATTCACGTTCGAGCGCGAGGCACAGTACACCGGCGTGACCGTCCGCAAAGATCCGGCGAGCATTCTCATGTGGGTCGCCTCGTTCCTCCTTGTAGCCGGCATGATCATGACTTTCGGATTTCCGCACCGCCGCCTGTGGCTGCGCGTGAACCCCGACAACGAAACAATGGCCATCTCATCGGTCGATAAACACGACGCAATTTACGAGCGGGAATACCGCGAGCTCATTGCGCAGATTTCTGGAAAGGAAGGCGAGAACTATGACGATTGAGTCCCTGCTGTATTTCCTCGTCGCAGCCCTTGTGCTGAGCGCAATTGCGCTCACGATTGACGTCGTATTTGTGACGTCCAAGAAGAGCGCCGTGAAAAGAACAACGACAACAGCGGTGCGTCGTCGCGTGGATGCGTCCGGGAACATCATCACAGACGAACCCGATGAGCCGCAGATTTCGATGGTGGAAAAGCCCGCGGGGCACTCTCTGAGCTGGTACGGGACCGCGTTCGGCCTCGTCGCCTTCCTGCTTGTCACCGCTTACCTTGTCGGGCGCGCGATCTTAGCGGGCCACGGCCCGTTCTCGAACCAACACGAATTCGCTGTGTCGTTTGTGTGGGGCATCATGCTTGCACTGCTGTTCTTCCGATGGAGGTACAGGGTGCGCATGCTCTCTCTCATTGTGTACCCGGTGGTGATCGCGCTGCTTCTGTATGCACTGAACCTCGACACAACGATTAATGGCCTCGTGCCTGCACTACAGAACAGCCTCTACCTCACGCTACACGTGAGCTTCGCGATCCTCGCGTACGGCACCGCGTGTGTATCCTTCGGCGCGGCCGTGCTCTACTTGGTGCACGATCGCGTTGCACCTAAGCTTCGGCGCATGCCGTCGAAGGACCTGTTCGACGAGATCGGCTACAAAGCCGCTGCACTCACATTCCCGCTGTTGACCATCATGATTCTGCTCGGAGCTATTTGGGCTGATACCGCGTGGGGGCGCTACTGGGGTTGGGACCCGAAGGAGACGGCTGCGTTTGTTACCTGGCTGATGTATGGCGCATACCTGCACGCGCGAGTGGTACGAGATTGGCGTGGAAACAAGTCCGCATGGCTGCTCGTGCTCGGATTTGCCACTGTGCTGTTTGCCTACTTCGGCAACCACTTCTTCGGAGGTCTGCATTCGTATGGCTGATCCTCGCGATAGGATTCGAAACTCGAAGCTCGGCAACCTGTTCGTGGTGGCCGTGGTGACAATCCTTGTCATCGCTGGCGTGTATATCGTGAATCAGGATCGCACGGGTGGCGGTGTCGAGATCGACGGCGAGCAAACCCAGGGCGAGTACTCGGCGATCGAGACCCGTGGCGATGCACCGCCGCCGGAAGTCGGCCAGCCTGCGCCCGCCTTCACCGCGCTCGATCTTGATGGTCAACCTGTTGTGCTCGAGCGGCTTGAGGGCCCTACATGGGTAGTATTCAACGCCACGTGGTGCTCAGCATGCCGCGCCGAAACCCCCGACATCCAAGCTGTGCAGGACGCGCGCGGGGAGGAGTTCAACCTCGTCTCCGTGTGGGTGAACGAACCGCGAGACGTGGTCGCCAAGTACGTGGAGCGCATGGGGTTGGATTACGTGCATGTTGTGGACACGACGACGGAGGTCGCCTCGAAGTACCGCACAATGGGTGTGCCTTCGCACTACTTTATTGATTCGGACGGCGTGCTCCAGGAGATCTACGTGGGTGGGCTGTCTGAGGCTCAGATGAACGATAAGCTCGATGCTCTGAACTAATTGCAAAACTGGGCAAGTGCTCCGGAGAGGATAGACGTATCTAGCCGGATCAAAGGCGATAGCGCAGATGCCGGATGCCCCCGCAAATCCCAGTTGGGATCTGCGGGGGCATCTTCACGTTGGCGTTTAGTCGAGGTAGTCCTTCGAGTTACGCATGTGGTGAGCAACGGCAGTGCCGAGGCCTCCCCACACCGTCACGAGGGCCACGACCATCATTGTGATAGCAGTTGGCGTCATGGCTACTTCCTTTCGTTGTGGTTCATTGCGGCGCCGGTGCCAGACCTAGCGGATTTGGCCTGATCGGATAGCGAGGTGCCATCGATCTGGTGGAAGTCATCGGCGTTGTATTGATCGACGTCCGTCTTCCACGGGAGGAAGGCTAAAATCACGGAGCCGAAGACCACGCCAATGATCACAAACCAGCCGTACTGGTAGATGAACGATTCTGGCATGCCGCCGTAGCCATCTGTGACCAGCGAGATGAAGGTCAGCACAAGGATGAAGCCGAGGATTGCGGGGGAGACGATACCAACGAGCACGTCCCACCAGCGGCCAAGCTTGACTGAGGAGTAGAAGTTCAGGTGCGCGCGTAGCAGCGGAAGCTTGCGGAAGACGAACGCTACGAGCAGCGTCATCATGATCGCAGCCGAGACGATGCCGATCTCATTGATGAACTTGTCCACCACGTCAAGGGCGTTGAGGCCGTTCGTTGTGGAGAACAGCAATACCGAGGCGGCACCCGCAATACCTGTGGCGAGGAGCGCGCCGAAGCGGCGGTTAATGCCGAACTTTTCTTGGATTGCAGCGGAGACCACCTGGATGAGCGAGATGAGCGAGGTAAAGCCCGCGATCGTCAGCGACGCGAAGAAGATGACGCCGAAGATCGGACCACCCGGCATGAGTGAGATGACCTCCGGGAAGGTGACGAACGAGAGGATTGGGCCCGTAATGCCCTCGATCTCGTTCACGCCAACGCCGCGTTGTGTAGCCATGTAGCCGAGCGTAGCGAACACGCCGATACCCGCGAGAATCTCGAAGGAGGAGTTTGCAAAGCCAGCGACGAGGCCGGTGGAGGTGATGTCCGTCTTCTTCTTCAGGTAGCTCGAGTAGGTCAGCATGATGCCAAACGCCACGGAGAGCGAGAAGAAAATCTGCGAGTAGGCCGCGATCCACACCTGCGGGTTTGTAAGTGCGCCCCAGTCAGGAGTGAAGAATTCGTTCAGACCGGAGGCTGCACCATCAAGGAACAGCGCGCGAACAACGAGTGCTCCGAAGATGACGATCAGCAACGGGATGAAAAACTTTGACGCACGCTCCAAGCCCTTTTGAATACCCAGTGCAATGACGATCGCCGCGCCACCCCACACTGCGATGAGCGGCCAGAAGATACCAGGAACCACCTCAGCGTTGAAGCCTGGTTCAGATACCTGGAGGAAATCGGCCACAAAGAACGTCATCGTATCTGCGCCCCACGCCATGTTCACAGAGAAGAACATGTAGCGCAGCGCCCACGCCAAGATCACGGCGTAGTAGGACATGATGACGAGGCTGACCAACACCATGAACCAGCCCACCACCTCAAACTTCTTATTGAGGCGGCGGAAGACGGCAGGCGCAGACCCGCGGTAGCGGTGGCCAAGTGCGTAATCGAGAAGAAGAATCGGAATGCCTGCAGTCAGCAGAGCGATCAGGTAGGGAACGAGGAACGCTCCACCACCGTTTGTGTAGGCGACACCGGGGAATCGCCAGATGTTACCCAGTCCGATAGCTGAGCCGACAGCGGCGAGAATAAACCCGTACTGACCGCTCCAACTTTCGCGTGTTTGTGTTTGTGTGCTCATAGTGCCTCTCTTAAAGTTGGCACGAATATAGTCCGCATATCTCAATCTGCAAAACAGCATCTCGCATGGTGGTACCTTTGACTCCGAAGGAGGTGAACGTCACGGTGAACAGCTCCCGTCATGTGGCCCGCGCGGCAAATCCTTTTGCGTGCGCAGGCTCGTCCACGCGTGCCTATATCGACGTGCGGCCGGGATACCCGGCGACCATTCTTGATGAGCTCGGTATTGGGAGAGACGATACCGTTCTCGATGTTGGTGCCGGCACTGGCAAGCTCACGGCGCAGCTCGCGCAACGTAGCAAGAACGTGTGGGCGGTGGAGCCATCGGCGGACATGCGAGCAGGGTTCCGCGAGGCGGTGCCAGATTTTGCGGCGGAGCGTCTGCTCGATGCGACGGGAGAAAATGTGCCCATGGCGGATGGCAGCGTGGATGTGCTGACCTATGGGCAATCGTGGCATTGGCTTGATGAGCGTGCGGCTGCGCTCGAAGCGACGCGGGTGGTGCGGCCGGGCGGCCTCGTGGCTGTCCTTTACAACCAGCTGGATGTTCGCCAGCCGTGGGTGCACCGGCTTTCCCGAATTATGCGCTCGGGCGACGTACATCGTGCCGACCAGGCACCTGACTTTCGCATACCTGGCCACCACGGCCACATGCGCCGCCCCTTCACCGAGCCCGAATTGGTTCGAACCGTGTGGATCGACCAGCTGACCGTGCAGGAGATCTACCAGCTGGGCACCACCCGTTCGTCGTGGATCAAGAACAGCGACGAGGGGCGGGCTCGCATGCGCGCAAATTTAGAATGGTATCTGCTCGAGCATTTAGGCGTGCCGAGAGACGGCGTCGTCGGAATTCCGTATCAGGTGCACTGTTGGCTCGCTCGCAGGGTGAACGTCACAAACTAGTGTGCTGGTGGCTCGCTAGAATTAAGTAATCCTATTTTTCGTATTGTAAGGATGGACATGCCTCAACTTCGTTCAGCGACGTCCACGCAGGGACGCAACATGGCCGGCGCACGCGCCCTTTGGCGGGCCACAGGAATGACCTCGGAGACTGT
>JBHWRK010000156.1:0-4291 GCA_043426715.1 Trueperella sp.
CCCTTCCACTTCCGAGTGCCAATTCTACGCCGTGTCTGGTAAATATCCAGTTACTCAAAGTTGGCTACGCTAAAAGCTATGTCCACATCGCATTCTGATTACTTTTCGATGGATCGTTACGGCCACGACATCTTGTCCCAGTCACGAACTCCTCTCAGCCGGAAGCTTTCGGTGGAGGTGGGTATGGTTCTCGAAGAGCCCGCCTCGGGATTTGTTGGTGAAGTGGTGAGCGTTAGCAAGGTGGCTGGCCAATGGCAGATGGAACTGGAAAATAACCAGTTCACGCGACGCTCATTTCCACTCGGCCCAGGATTTTGGCTCGAGGGACAGCCCGTGAATCTGACACCGCCTCCCGTCACACAGGAGCCGACGGGCAGGAAGATCACCGCGTCGGGTTCTTTCCACGTGGAGCATGAGGCGCGTGTTGCCAAGGCCTCCCGTATCTGGGTGGAGGGCAAGCACGATGCCGAGCTCATCTCTAAGATATGGGGCTCCGACCTCGCCTACGAGGGCATCATGATCGAGGAGTTGTTCGGTGCAGACAAGCTGGAGGAAGTCCTCACGGTGTTTGGTCCATCGAATGACCGCCGAGCCGGTGTCATGCTGGACCACCTCGTCGAAGGTTCAAAGGAATCTCGAATCGCCGCCACGGTGGGACAAATGCCTGGGGTGCTTGTGCTTGGACATCCCTACGTAGATATTTGGCAGGCAGTGAAGCCGTCCGTGATCGGTCTACGTGCCTGGCCGCGCGTTCCTCGCGGTGAGGACATCAAGGTCGGCACACTCGCACGAATCGGATGGCCGCACGCAACTCAGGAGGATGTAGGGCTTGGGTGGAAGCGGATTTTGGATTCGGTTCGCGACTATCGAGACCTCGAGCCCGCTTTCCTTGGGCGGATGGAAGAGCTTATCGACTTCGTCACCGCGGCCGGCCAGTAATTAACCTCGATACCTCTACAACATTTCCCAATTCCATGGCCAGACACTGGTAAATAGGGAAATTCTGCTCGGTACATCGATCCTAAGTTTGGCTATCTTCACGACGCATGACTGACGCGCGTAAACGCCCAGGTGCGGCATGACGAATCATGGGATAGCCGAGTTCTCGGCACTACTTCCATGCGATGTTCGGGATGAGGCGAATAATCTGCGCTGCCTTTACCTCGATCGTCTTCAGGCGTTCCACCTGATCCTGGCGCTTGCCATCGAACATAAAGCTAATCGTGTCGTTCCAGAAATGAGCGGCCTGTAAGCCGGGCCAGCCAACGAGGAAGCGCCGCACGTCGTCGGTGAGGTAGGAGGGAACGTTACCCGCGCCTTCGTACGTCAGCCCACCGTCGTCGTCAATACGAACGAGAGCCTCCTCGAACTCGGCCTCGGTGCCGTCGGAGCGCTGCGGTAGCTCAATCGTGAAAAACATGTGCGTACCTATCGAAGGCGCCACAAATGTTCCTGCACGCCACATCGGGGTGCTTCGCGAGGAGGACACTCCCTCAATGCCGGCGGCCTTCTCGGTGATCGGCCAAAACGTCGGTAGCTCCTTCGTGTGGAGCAAGAACAGCGCGAGGTTATCCACGGTGTCCTTGACGCGCCAGCCCTCCGAGCGCATTCGACCTTTAAGGTGCGAAGCTTCGTCCCACGTGCCCTGCGATTTTTTTGAGATAAGCGTGTGAACGGTATAAATCAGCGGCAGGCCGATGAGCATGGCTAACATGCCAAACACGATGTAATCGCGAACGAAAATATCTCTCTCCGATCAGGCATCCCACAGAGTGCGGATCACGGTGTCTGCGAGCAACCGGCCGCGCCTCGTGAGGCGGATGCGCCCGGCGAGTGCGTCACGTCCGTCGATCAGCTCGTCGGCGATCAGCGATCCAATGACCCCTGCGGGCGTATGGTTAGGAATGAGGATACCTTCTCTTAACCGAATTCCCAGCATGATGTCCTCTTCTGCCCGTTCGCTCTCCGAGAGAGCCTCACCACCACCAATCGGCAATTCACCGGCCTCGAGCTTGCCCGTGTAGGCAATCGGATGTTTGAGATTCCAAAAACGCGAGCCCTCGATGTGCGAGTGGGCACCCGGGCCAAACCCCCACCAGTTGGCGTTCGTCCAGTAGGCGCGATTGTGTTGAGATTCCTTGCCCGGCTTTGACCAGTTCGACACCTCATACCATTCATAACCCGCAGCCGAGAGCGTATCGTCTGTCATCTTGTACTTCGTGGCCAACACGTCTGGATCAGGCTCGCACAGCTCGCCGCGACGAACCTGTGCGCCCATCTTCGTCCCCTCTTCAATCGTGAGGCCATAGGCCGAGATGTGTCCGGGCTCGAGTGCAACCGCTGAATCGAGGGACGCCTGCCAATCGTCAAGACTTTCTCCCGGCGCGCCGTAAATAAGATCCACGGAATACTCGAGGCCGAGTTCTCGTGCCCAGCGCGTCACATTCTCTACTTGGCCCGGGGTATGAAGTCTGTCGAGAACTTCGAGTACGTGCGGACGCGCGGACTGCATACCAAATGACACTCGAGTGAAACCGGCCTCTTGTAGCGCCGCTAGATCGGCCTTCGTGACCGACTCCGGATTGGCCTCTGTGGTGACCTCCCCCGTCGGCGCGCCGAACGCTCGGCCGATCTGCTCAAGAATTAGCGCAAGATCTGCGGGCGGTAACATCGTTGGCGTGCCGCCACCGAAAAAGACCGTGTTGAGGGGCGTCGACGGTCGCAAGATGTCGGCAGCCAACTCGATTTCTCGCACGATCGTTTCGGAAAATCGGCTGGCGCTTGCGCCTCCACCGAAGTCAAAGTTTGTATACGTATTGAAGTCGCAATATCCGCAGCGCACCGAACAAAAGGGGATGTGGACGTACGCGGAGTAGTTGTTGACCGGTCCGGTAATGCCTTCGATATCGAAGAGTTTAGCCACTGACGCGTACCGCTTCGATGTCATAAATCTTACGTCCCGCCTCAATGCCTCGGCGTTCGAACCGGGTCATCAGCCGCCCCTTCCATCGGTCGGCAAACCCGCCTCTGTACTGACCTTGATCAGCTGGATCGTGGTTTTTTTGCGAGTACGGGTTGCGGAACTTCGGGCTATTTTGCACAACATCGCGCATCTGCCACGCATAGTCAGCCCAATCGGTAGCTAGACGCCACGTTCCACCGATCTCTAGCACCTGGGCGGCCGTTTCGGCGAACTCGTCATTGACAAGCCGGCGCTTATGATGGCGCTTTTTAAGCCATGGATCCGGAAAGAATGTCCAGAGCTCCACTGCGCGCGGATTGGCTCCCTCGCCTTGACGGAACAAGATCGGTAAAGCCTGCGCGGCGTCCACTTCCATGATTCGCACGTTGCGCACGCCTTCACGCACTGCGGCGTTAACGCAACGCGCCACACCGGGCGACCACGCTTCGAGTGCGAGAAAATTCCATTCCGGACGAGCCAACGCGGCGGCAATGGTCTGCTCGCCTGAGCCTGGTCCAATTTCAACAACGAGCGGGCCAGGGCGTTCGAATTCCGCAACGAGGTCGATATGGGCATCCTCAGCAATAGTCGTCTGGGCGAGCCCTTCCGGATAGTCGATCACGTAGTGTGAACCGTACTCGTCCATGACGGACTCATACTTATCGCCAAGGCGCGAACCGCGCCGAGTAAAGGATCTGATGCGCCCGTAGTTCGGATTCTGCTCAGCCACTATCGCTTCGACTCCGGCATGTCTGAGGACAGGGCCGCTACGAAGGCCTCCTGGGGCACTTCCACGCGACCAATGGCCTTCATCCTCTTCTTGCCTTCCTTCTGTTTCTCGAGCAGCTTGCGCTTACGAGAGATATCGCCGCCATAGCACTTGGCGAGCATGTCCTTCCGAAGTGCACGGATCGTTTCACGCGCGATGATGCGCGAGCCGATCGCGGCCTGAACCGGAATCTCGAACTGCTGCCTTGGGATCAGCTCCTTGAGCTTGCCAGTCATCTCAACGCCATACCGGTAGGCGTCATCGCGATGGACAATGGCTGAAAAAGCGTCCACTTTCTCGGCATTCAGAAGGATATCTACCTTGACGAGATCCGCCTCTTGTTCTCCCTCTTCCTTGTAGTCAAGGGATGCGTATCCGCGAGTGCGGGACTTAAGCTGGTCAAAGAAATCGGTAACAATCTCCGCGAGCGGCAGTTTGTAGCGCAGCTCGACACGTTCTTCCGAAAGGTAGTCCATTCCCTGGAGAGTACCTCGACGCATCTGGCACAGTTCCATCGAGGTGCCCACAAATTCTTTGGGCGTAAGGATGGTTGCGAGATG
>JBHWRK010000157.1:0-13701 GCA_043426715.1 Trueperella sp.
CGACGTCGATCACACGGCTGCCACTGCGATGCCCAAGGAGATCTGGGTTTCGCATATACCCACAGATAAGGCCACACTTACCACGTGGCTGAGCGAGCTGCGTGGCGGTAAGGTCAAGCTTCATTTGCCAAAGCGCGGTCCAAAGGCTGCTCTCATGGAGACAGTTCACACGAACGCAGAGCAAGCACTTCGCCGTCACAAGCTCGCCCGTGCAGCTGACATTACAGAACGCTCACAAGCCCTGGAAGAATTGCGTGAAGGCCTCGTTCTCGATCGCGCTCCTTTGCGAATCGAAGCCTACGACATTTCCCACACGCAGGGCACCAACCAAGTGGGCTCGATGGTCGTTTTCGAAGACGGGCTGGCAAAGAAGTCCGACTACCGCCATTTCATTGTGCGCGGGCCGGATGGGGAGGGCGCCCGTGACGATACGGCTGCCATGGACGAGGTGCTGCGTCGGCGCCTGAAGCGTCTCGAAGAAACGTCCGACGGCGCGGATGCCTCGGATGACCAGAAATCTGGCCCGGTTGAGCCGGGGTCACGGCCACGTTTTGCCTACAGGCCGGACCTGATTGTCGTCGACGGCGGTCTCCCTCAAGTCAACGCCGCCCAGCGCGTTATCGACGAACTAGATGCCGACGTCACCGTTGTGGGACTCGCCAAGCGCCTCGAAGAAATCTGGCTGCCGGGGGAGCAGTTTCCGATTATCCTTTCACGCTCGTCACCCGCCCTGCGGTTACTGCAACACCTCCGCGATGAGTCGCACCGCTTTGCGATCACGTTCCACCGGAAGAAGAGGTCGAAAGCGATGACGCGCTCGGCACTCGATGACATACCTGGACTCGGTCCCGCGAAACAGACGGCGCTCCTCAAACACTTCAAGTCCGTAGCACGAATTAAGAAGGCCTCAGCTTCAGACCTTCAGGAAGTTGCGGGTATTGGACCAACGCTCGCATCCGTCATCTACGAGCATTTTTCAGGAAACTTGGAGGAATAACTGGCACGATAGTGCCATGGAGAAAATACCTCACAGCGACATTAATGATACCGGCAAGATCCCACGCATCGTGCCCGATCTCGATCGCGTGACCTCACTACCCGCCGCTGAGGTGCCAGAAATCCTCATCATTACTGGAATGTCTGGCGCAGGCCGCACACGCGCCGGAGCCACCCTCGAAGATCTCGGATGGTACGTCGTCGATAACCTTCCACCGCGGCTACTCAGCGCGTTGGCCGGCATGATGACGCCAGGCGACGACAAGTCGGTACGCCGGTTGGCCGCCGTCGTTGATGTGCGATCACGAGGCTACTTCCAAGAATTCGTGAGCGTGCTCGACGAGCTTCGCGAGCGCAGGCTCGATTACCGCATCATGTTCCTCGATGCGCGCAGCGATGTGCTCGTGCGCAGGTTTGAATCTGTACGACGCCCGCATCCGCTCCAAGGAGACGGCCGCCTCCTCGACGGGATCGAGCGTGAACGCGAGGTACTCACCGAACTGCGCAATCGCGCGGACGTCTACATCGACACCTCTGATTTAACGGTCCACGACCTGTCACGCAAGATCCGCTCTGGTCTTCAGGAAGCCGGCTCTGATAACACGCATGTGACGATTATGAGCTTCGGCTTCAAGTACGGCCTTCCGATGGATGCCGACCACGTGGCCGACGTGCGCTTTTTACCCAACCCGTATTGGGTGACGGAGCTTCGGCACCTGACGGGTAAGGACGAGCCCGTCTCCGAATTCGTGTTGAGCATCGACGGGGCCGAAGAATTCATCCAAGGCTACGCCGATCTCCTCGAGCCGATCTTTGAGGGCTATCAACATGAGCTCAAGCCGTACGTGACAATCGCCATTGGCTGTACGGGCGGAAAGCACCGCTCAGTAGCCATGAGCGAGGAACTCGGGCGCATCATGCGCGAGCGCGGACACCGCGTGCGTAATCTGCACCGAGATTTGGGGCGAGAATGATGACCTCGCCAATGGCCCGTAGTCCCAAGGTTGTTGCCCTCGGCGGTGGCCACGGCCTATATGCCACCCTGAGCGCCCTGCGTCTGCTGACTCCGAACATCACGGCGATCGTCACAGTAGCTGACGACGGCGGTAGCTCTGGCAGGCTCCGGGAAGAATTTGATATTTTGCCGCCCGGCGATTTACGTATGGCTTTATCGGCACTGTGTGACGACGGCGAATGGGGACAAACGTGGCGCGACGTCCTGCAATATCGATTCAAATCTGACGGTCCGCTCGATGGGCACTCGCTGGGTAACCTGCTCATGACGGGCGTGTGGGACCTGCTCGATGATCCAGTGGCAGGTCTCGAACTTGTCGGTGAATTGCTCAAGATCACGGGACGGGTCTTGCCCATGGCAGCCACACCGCTACGCATTGAAGCGGACGTCGTGGATGCCACGGGAGAACACACGGTCTGTGGACAGGTGGCAGTTGCCACATGCAAGGCAGAGATCAAGCAAGTCCGTATTGTGCCGGAAAATCCGCCCGCCGTCGTCGAAGCTATTGAAGCGATCGAAGAGGCTGACTTGGTGATCTTTGGGCCTGGCTCGTGGTTCACGTCCGTGATCCCCAACCTGCTCGTGCCTGAACTCTATGAGGCGCTCATCGTAACGAAGGCCAAGCGCGCACTTGTTATTAACCTTGTGGAAGACGACGAAACTCGCACGCTGTCTGCCTCGGACCACGTGCGATCGTTCCACGATCACGCTCCGAGTCTCACACTTGACGCCGTGCTCATCGACTCCGACGCCGAAATCATCTGGGAGAACCTACGCGAAGCTTCCGCCGAAACCGGCGCAGAAGTCGTCGCTAAGCGACTTGCCAATCGGCACGATCCGGCACGTCACGATACGCTCTTCCTCGCCTCTGCCCTGCGAGAGCTGTTCAATACCGACTAAGGTAGTACCTGCGTTTCTCACCGATAACGTAGACTGACTCAGCCCGATGGCACTTTTGATTTGGAGGAACTATGTCCGCCTTGACGACGACGGTAAAAGATGAACTATCTGCGGTCTATCCGCGGGTTGCTTCGTCGATAACCGCCGAAGTCTCCGTGATGTTCCGCTTTGCTGGCGGGCTCCACATTAATGGCGGCATCGTCACCGTTCAGGCCGAGTTCGACCATCCTGGTGCAGCGCGCCACCTGTGCGATTTGATTAAGATGCTATTCGCGTTCGATGCGGACTTGCTCGTGGTGAAGAACTCGGGTCGGACGGGCAACACGTACGTCGTTCGAATTGCTCATAACGGAGAGCGGATTGCGCGGAGACTCGGTCTTCTCGATCCGCATGGTCGCCCGGTGCGGGGATTGCCGCCACAGATTGTAGGCGGATCTCGGGCCGACGCAGCAGCTGCGTGGCGTGGGGCGTTTCTCGCGCGGGGCACGCTCATGGAGCCTGGCCGAAATGCGGCCCTTGAGCTTGTCTGCCCGTCGCTCGAGGCAGCGTACGGCATTGGGGGATTGGCCAGACGGATGGACATCCCGTACCGAGCCCGTGAGGCTCGTGGGGCATTCCGCGTGGATATCCGCGAAGGTGATGCGATCTCCGACATGCTCACCCGCATGGGCTCGAACGACGCCGTCATTCGATGGGAAGAACTGCGCACAGAACGCGAGGTGCACGGTCAAGCCAACCGCTTGGCGAATTTCGACGACGCAAACATGCGGCGATCGGCCGACGCGGCTGTCGTTGCCGTGATCCGTGTTAAGCGAGCGTTCGAAATCTTGGGGGATGATGTGCCTGCGAACCTCAGAGAAGTGGGGGAATACAGGATCAAGTTCCCTGAAGATTCCTTGAATATGTTGGGAGACCGTCTTGACCCTCCGGCAACAAAGGATGCAGTAGCCGGGCGCTTGCGGCGACTCAATACGATGGCAGATAAGCGAGCCGCGGAATTGGGAGTTCCGAACACATTGGACGCCGTCAATGACGTCCAACGTAACTCTTCGGCAAACAAACGTTAAATAGCGTCTCATTGTGTCAGCCATGCGTGAAAGGTGCGCCTCATTTCACCTTTAGTCCCTATTGATCGTGCCTGAGGCGGGGTAGAATCTTTACTGAAACGAGAGCGGCCCCGCGAGACGCGAGCCCGGGATCGTTGCGGGAATTTCCCCGATCATCCATAAGCAACGTGTGGCATCCCCACACAAGGAGGATAAGAGTGACCATTAAGGTTGGAATTAACGGATTTGGCCGTATCGGCCGTAACTTCACACGTGCAGTTCTCGCACAGGGTGCAGACATCGATATCGTGGCCGTCAACGATCTGACGGATAACAAGACTCTCGCGCACCTGCTGAAGTACGATTCGATCCTCGGCAAGCTCGATGAAGAAGTCTCCTTCACGGAAGACTCCATCAAGGTTGGCGACAAGACCATGAAGGCCTACGAGGAGCGCGATCCTAAGAACATTCCGTGGGGCGACCTCGGCGTTGACATCGTCATCGAGTCTACTGGCCGCTTCACCGACGCAGAGGCTGCCAATGCACACATCGAGGCTGGCGCCAAGAAGGTCATCATCTCGGCACCGGGCAAGAACGAAGACATCACCGTTGTGATGGGTGTGAATGAGAAGGATTACGATCCCGACAAGCACAACATCATCTCGAATGCTTCGTGCACCACGAACTGCCTTGCTCCGATGGCCAAGGTTCTGAACGACGAGTTCGGAATTGAAAAGGGTCTCATGACCACGATCCACGCCTACACGGCCGATCAGAACCTCATGGACGGCCCGCACGGCGATCTGCGCCGTGCACGTGCTGCAGCCCTGTCGATCATCCCCACCAACACTGGTGCAGCCAAGGCTGTTGCTCTGGTTCTTCCTGAGCTCAAGGGCAAGTTTGATGGCTTTGCAATGCGCGTTCCGGTCCCGACTGGTTCGGCAACCGACCTCACCTTCGAGGCTGGCCGCGAGGTCACCGTTGAAGAAGTCAACGCCGCAATTAAGAAGGCTGCTGAAGGCGAGCTCAAGGGAATCCTCGCATACACCGAGGATCCGATTGTCTCGAAGGACATCGAGACCGATCCGCACTCGTCGATCTTCGACGCTCAGCTGACCCGCGTCATTGGCAACCAGGTCAAGGTCGTCTCTTGGTACGACAACGAGTGGGGTTACTCCAACCGCCTCGTTGACCTGTCGGTGCTCGTTGGCGAGAAGCTCTAAATTTGAGATAACGTGAGGAGAGTGCCCGCACATGACAAAATCATGTGCGGGCACTTTCACAGAGCGGATTATTCCGCTATCTCAACAGGGCCATACGCTATGACACTAGGAGAAAATTTATGAGGACTATTGACTCACTCGGCGATCTCGCCGGCAAGAAGGTCTTTGTCCGTTCGGACTTTAACGTTCCGCTCGATGATGACAAGAACATTACAGATGATGGCCGTATCCGTGCCGCGCTACCCACACTGACCCGCCTAGTGGATGCCGGCGCAAAGGTGATCGTTTCCGCTCACTTGGGCCGACCCAAGGGCGAAGTAAAGCCTGAGTTTTCGCTCGCACCTGTTGCGGAGCGCCTGGGGGAGTTGCTTGGCAAGGAGGTCAAGCTTGCCGAGGACGCAGTTGGCGAGTCCGCGAAGGCGCTGACCGCTGAAATGACGGATGGCGACGTCGTCCTACTCGAGAACGTCCGTTTCGATCCACGCGAGGATTCGAAAGACGATGCCGAGCGTGAGGAGCTTGCTAAGGAATACGCCGCTCTTGCAGACGCATTTGTGTCAGACGGCTTCGGTGTTGTCCACCGCAAGCAAGCTTCTGTGTACGACATCGCCAAAGAGTTGCCGTCGGCAGCTGGCGAGCTCGTGTTCAAAGAAATCGATTCGCTGTCCAAGGCAACCAATGATCCAGCTCGTCCGTACACGGTGATACTTGGCGGCTCGAAGGTTTCCGACAAGCTTGGCGTGATTGAGAACCTGCTCGACAAGGCCGACCGCCTTCTCATCGGTGGCGGTATGGCTTACACATTCATGAAGGCCCAGGGATTCGAAGTTGGCACGTCGCTCCTCGAGGAAGACTTCGTAGATAAAGCAGCGGACTACCTGGCGAAGGCCAAGGAGAATGGCGTCGAGCTACTCCTGCCCACCGACAACGTCACGGCACCGCGCTTCGAAGAGGATGCACCGGCGTCGATCTACAACACCGGTGTCATGCACGAGGGCGAAATGGGCCTCGACATCGGCCCGGATACGCGCGAGCGATACGCTGACGCCATCGCCGATTCGAAGACAATCGTGTGGAACGGCCCGATGGGCGTATTTGAGTTCCCCGCATTTGCAAAGGGCACAGCTGCCATTGCGGAGGCAATGGAAAATGCTGACGGATTCACGATTGTTGGAGGCGGCGACTCCGCTGCAGCCGTCCGCATTCTCGGCTTCGATGAAGACAAGTTTGATCACATTTCCACCGGTGGCGGCGCCTCCCTCGAATTCCTCGAGGGCAAGGAGCTTCCCGGTATTGCAGTTCTGGAGGACTAATGACTCGTACCCCAATCATGGCTGGCAACTGGAAGATGACCCTCGATCACCTCCAGGCCATCTCACTGGTTCAAAAGCTCGCTCTCACACTGGAGGGCCTGAAGCACGATTTCGCGACGACGGAAGCGGCCGTCATCGTGCCGTTTACTGACATCCGTTCGGTCCAAACTCTTGTTGACGCCGAAGAGTTCGATATCAGCTACGGTGCACAGGACGTCTCGATCCACGACTCGGGCGCATACACCGGCGAGATTTCGACGAATATGCTTTCTAAGCTCGGCTGTTCCTATGTCGTCGTCGGACACTCGGAGCGCCGCGAGTACCACGCCGAGTCGAACGAGCTGGTTGGCAAGAAAGCCAAGAAGGTTCTCGATGCGGGCATGACTCCAATCATGTGCTGCGGCGAAGCGCTCGAGGTTCGCAAGGAAGGCAAGCAGGTCGAGTTTGTCCTCGGGCAGATCGCCGAGATGCTCGCCGGTCTATCTGCCGACGAGGTTGCGAAGTCGGTCATCGCCTACGAGCCCATCTGGGCCATCGGAACAGGCGAAGTGGCCACCCCGGAAGATGCACAGGAAGTCTGTGGCGCAATCCGTGAGAAGGTCGCAGAGCTGTACGACGACGCCACGGCAGAGTCGGTGCGCATCCAGTACGGTGGCTCCGTCAAGTCCTCCAACGTCAAGGACATCATGGCTCAGCCAGATGTCGACGGCGCACTCGTTGGCGGCGCATCACTCGACGCCGAGGAGTTCGCAAAGATTGTGACGTTCCAGGCCGAGTAAGGCTGGCATCAGGCACGTCAGAGGCCGAACTCTGGGACTGATGTGAGCAGGTTCCCGCATCGTCCGAGATACGCTTCACACCCGTGAGGGGGATGGGATATCGTTCCGTCCCCCTCACGTGCTATACACTTAACGGGTATAAATTTTCCGCCGTTTTGAATGGACAGTGATTCATCGTGGATATTCTCCTCGTCATCAGCGTCATTCTGCTCGTGCTCTCGAGCCTCCTGCTCGTCGGCTCCATCCTGCTTCACAAGGGCCGTGGTGGCGGAATCTCTGATGTGTTCGGGGGTGGCATCTCCACCTCGATGCGCTCGTCCGGGGTCGCTGAGCGTAACCTCAACCGCATCACCGTGGGTGTGGCATTAGTGTGGACGCTTTCAGTAGTACTCATCGGCTTCATCACGAAGGTACAGTCCTAAGAAAGCAGACTCAGATCACATGGGGGCGACAAGCACTGTTTCCACAGGCTGATCTGGCTGACATGGATCTCATAATTTCTAAGAATTAAGCGAAGGTGCGGCTCGGGCCGCACCTTCGTTGCGTTTATACCCGGTTGTCCGCAAAGAAGTGAGTAGCCCACAACGAAAACTCGGTGCCCTTAGTTATCGAAGATGGCACACCTAAAGTAGTGTGCATCATAACGCGGTTTTACGGAGAACTTTTAAGCCCGCAGGTGCAATCCCTCGAGAGTTTTTGAGCTAGGACACGCCGTCATCCTAGTTGATAAGCGGTAGACCGTCTTGGACAACCTCAGCGAACTCGAGATCGTCATTGATGGTCCGGAGTTCCTCGATGAGCTGGGCCTGCAGGGTGCGCATTGGCATCGCAACCTGCAGATCCGAACGTCCAGGGCGCGAGAGAATCGCAACATCGCCGTCGCGCGGTCTGGAAATGGACAACGGTCCAGACTCGCGGTGAATCTCTACCGAGTCGATACCAGCGCTGTCGGTGTGGTGAACGCTCACAGGAACATCCAGACGTAGAGCTAACCACCCGGCCAAGAGATTGGCACCGCCACGATTCGTGTTGCCATAAACATCCGCAGATGTCACCCGTTCATGCGGGGCTTCATTAAGGAGCGCTGCGAGTTGGGTTCGCCAGATTGTGATGCCCGCCCACGTCAGATCCGTGTCTCCAGGCTTCCGGTTCTGTGCCAGCGCTGTCAGGCTTGCCACCGGGTTTCGAGTGGCGTTCGCGTTGGTGATTCGACGTGCGGAGGCAGCTCCCAATCCGGTCTTTGATGGATTTGATGGCGCTTCTTGCACCCACCATGTGAATACTGGCGCGTCTGGCAAAAGCAACGGTAGGACGAGAGATACCTGGTTCTCACCCGCACCGTTAAACGGCCGCAAGATCACGACCTCAGCCACCCCCACGTCCTCACCGCGCATAATCTCCGCGTCAAGCCTGGGCGCCCCACTATTGTCGTTGCTTTGCGCATCGGGCAGAACGACGATGATGCGCAGCGGGTGGGCTTGGGCCACATCGAGCGCGGATTCGGATACCTTTCGCACGCCGTCATCGTCTTTGACGACGGCGATCAGGTTCAGCACCTTGCCGAGCGCGCTTGATCCTCCCTCTCCACGTAACCGTTCGAGTTCGCGGGCGGTATGGGCGGACGTCGTGTTTGTCAAGATAGTCATTGTGACCTCCTACGGCCTGCGCCAGGCGCGGCCGTCTTGCGCGAGCATTGCATCGGATGCGTGCGGACCCCATGATCCGGGTTCGTATGTTTCGATCGGGCGGGCGGTGTTCTCCCAATAGTCCGTGACGTGGTCGATAAGCTTCCACGAGAGCTCAAGTTCTTCTTGCTGTGGGAAGAGTGGGGGATCGCCAAGGAGCACGTCGAGGATAAGACGCTCGTAGGCCTCAGGCGCGTACTCAGTAAACGCGTGGCCGTAGCCGAAGTCCATGGTGACGTCACGAAGGAGCATCTGCGCGCCCGGTACTTTCGATCCGAAACGGAACGTGACGCCTTCATCGGGCTGGATACGGATGACGAGCGTGTTCGCGCCCATCGCCGCAGTCTGCTCGTCGGTAAAAGGCAAGAACGGTGGACGTCTGAATTCGAGCGCCACCTCTGTGACTCGACGACCTAGACGTTTGCCAGCACGCAGGTAGAAAGGCACGCCGGCCCAGCGGCGAGTATCGATCCCGAGACGCAATGCCGCATAGGTGTCCGTCCGTGAGCTTGGGTCTACGCCGTCTTCGTCAAGATATCCTTTGACGAGGGTTCCGCCTTGCCAGCCGTCGGTGTATTGAGCGAACACAGAGGAATCTTCGGGCGTGCCGAACAGGTGCGTCGCCTTCAGTACCTTCTCCTTCTCACGTCGCAAAGCATCCGCCTCGAACGACGTGGGCTCTTCCATTGCCGTTAGCGCAAGGAGCTGCAGTAGATGGTTTTGGAGTACATCGCGGGCCGCGCCAACGCCGTCGTAATATCCGGCGCGCGAACCAATGCCGATGTCTTCAGCCATGGTGATCTGTACGTGGTCGACGTGGGCGTTGTTCCAGATCGGCTCGAACAGTTCGTTCGCGAACCGGAGCGCTAGAATATTCTGGACGGTTTCCTTGCCGAGATAGTGGTCGATGCGGAAGATGGACTCGGGTTCGAACACGTTCGTCACCAAGTCATCGAGTTCGCGCGCAGACTCTAAATCGTGCCCGAAAGGTTTTTCGATCACTACGCGACGCCAACCAGAATCTTGGTTGTCGAGGCCCGCATTTTCAAGTTCCGTGAGCACCTTGGGAAACAGGCCAGGCGGAATGGCTAGATAAAAGACGTAGTTTCCGCCCGTGCCACGCTCGCGTTCGGCTCGAGACAGCTCCTCCCTAAGAGCCGTGAATGTCTCGGGGGAGTCGTAATCCCCCTGCACTTCGCGGAATCCGGCCATGAGTTGGCGCAGGGTCGTCTCATCGATCCCGGTGTTCGCACCCTCGCGGATGGCGTCTTCCACCCACACCGCAAGATCGTCGATACCCTTCTTCGGTCGGGCCACGCCTATTAGCGTAAACGATGCGGGCAGGAGCCCCCGGTGCGCCAGATCGTAGAGCGCGGGCAGGATCTTGTTTTTCGACAGGTCGCCCGTAATACCGAACAGCAAAAGGCCGCTAGGGCCGGCAACGCGCTGCATGCGCGTATCCTGATCTGAGATTAGCGGATTAATCCACTCGCCAGATTCCATACATTTCCCCCTATGCCTAAATGACAAGGCAGGGTGGCCCGTGTTCGAGCTACCCTGCCTTCGCGCAATGATATCGCGTCTTATGCGGTCATCGCGTCTTCAACGGTGTGAATGAGATCCTCCCACGAGATCTCGAACTTCTCGACGCCCTCGTCCTCCAAGAGCTTTGTGACGTCGCCGAAGTCGATGCCAAGCAACACGATGTGATCGATCGTGTTTTCCGCGGCCTCTAGGTTCGGGCGGACCGTATCGCCCTCGAGGTTGGCGTGATCCTTCGTTGCCCACAGCGTGTTCTCCGGCATCGTGTTCACGACGCTCTTCGACACGAGCTGGTCCACATACATCGTGGGGGAGTAGTCCGGGTTCTTTACGCCCGTCGACGCCCAGAGCGGCCGTTGCACGTTTGCGCCCTCATCTTGCAGATCACGGAATCGGAGTGATTCCTCGAAGTGCTTGATGTAGGCAGCATACGCCTTGCGAGCGTTGGCAACGCCGGCCTTGCCGCGCATGTCAAGCGCGCTCTGGCCACCGATCTTTTCAAGGCGTGCATCGATCTCCGTATCTACGCGCGAAACGAAGAATGATGCCACCGAATGAATCCCGCTAAGGTCGAGGCCCTTCTTCTGAGCCATCTCGAGACCGGTCAGGTAGGCGTCCACGACCTCTTCGTAGCGTTCAACGGAGAAGATGAGGGTGACGTTGACTGAAATACCATCCGCAATCGCGTCGCGAATCGCGGGTAGACCAGCCTTCGTTGCCGGAATCTTGATCATCGCGTTCGGACGATCAACCTTTTGCCATAGCTCCTTGGCCTGCTTGTAGGTGGGAACGGAGTTATGTGCGAGTCGAGGATCGACCTCGATCGACACACGCCCGTCGTACCCACCGGTAGCCGCGTACAGGTCTGTGAACAGATCGCACGCGCGACGTACGTCGTCCGTGGTCAGCTCTGTGATGATCTCTTCCGCGGTGAGACCTTCGTCGGCGAGACGCTTGACATCCTCCTGGTAATCATCCGAGCCCGAAATCGCGGCCTGGAAGATGGATGGGTTTGTGGTCACGCCCTTAATCGCGTGATCGCGCACCAGTTCCTCGAGGTTGCCCGAATTCAGGCGTCCGCGGGAGAGGTCGTCGAGCCAAATCGAGACTCCAAGGTCAGATAGTTCGTGAAGTTTACTCATGTATTCCTACTTCGTAGCGTTGATTGATTCTTTGGCGTTCTTGACGACGTTCTCAGCGTTCATGCCGTACTTGTCGAGAAGCAGCGATCCTTCGGCGGACTCGCCGAAGTGGTCAATGCCAATCGTGCGGCCGTAGTCGCCAACAATTCCCTTCCATCCGAACGTCGAACCCGCCTCGATCGACACACGTGCCTTAATGTTGGAGGGGATAACGGACTCGCGGTAATCCTCGTCCTGCTCGTTGAACCACTCCAGACACGGCATAGATACGACGCGCGCACCAATGCCTTCCTTCGCGAGCTCGTCACGCGCTTCAAGGGCAACTGAGACTTCCGAGCCGGTTGCAATAAGAACGACGTCGATCTCATCGGCATCCGCGAGGACGTAGCCGCCCTTGAGAACGCCTTCTGCGCTTGCGAGCGTGTCCGCAGTTGCCTCACCCTCACCACGTGCCAGGACCGGTAGGTTCTGACGAGTCAGGACGATACCTGCGGCGCGATCGGTATTCTCGAGGATGCCACGCCACGCCTGTGCGGTTTCGTTTGCGTCTGCGGGGCGGACGATATCCACGCCCGGAATCGCGCGGTATGACCACAGGTGCTCGATCGGCTGATGGGTCGGACCATCTTCGCCCACGCCCACCGAGTCGTGCGTCCACACAAAGATTGAGGGAGCCTGCATGAGGGCAGCGAGACGGACGGCCGGGCGCATGTAATCAGCGAACACAAAGAACGTGGCGCCATACGCACGAGTCAGGCCGTGCAGGGTAATGCCGTTGATGATCGAGCCCATACCGTGCTCACGCACACCGAAGTGGAGGTTACGGCCGAACTTCTCACCCGGGAACATCTCGGACGAACGCTTCTGCGGGAAGAACGACGGATATCCATCCATGAACGTGTTATTCGAGCCTGCAAGATCAGCCGATCCGCCCCACAGTTCAGGTAGCACGTCAGAAATAGCGTTGAGTACCTTGCCTGATGCGGCACGCGTCGCGAGCGAAGTGTCTGCCTCGAACACTGGAAGGCTATCTTCCCAGCCCTCGGGGAGCTTGTGATCGACGATGCGGTCGAGCAGTTGCTTCTTCTCCGGGTTCGCTTCCGCCCACGCGTCGAACTTCTTCTCCCACTCCTCGCGGTGGCGCTTGCCGTTTTCGGCTGCCTGAGTGCGAGCGTGGTCGAGAACCTCAGGATCGATGTGGAAGGACTTGTCCGGATCTAGACCGAGGACTTCCTTCGTGGCGCGAATTTCGTCATCGCCCAGCGCAGAGCCGTGCGAGGCGCCCGTGTCCTGGGCGTTCGGTGCGGGCCATGCAATGATCGTGGACAGGCGAATGAAGGATGGCTTATCCGTAACCTTCTTGGCTTCTTCCAGCGCGTTGTAAAGTGCTTCGACGTCTTCCTTGTAGTCGCCGTTGTTCACCCAATCCACGTGCTGGGTGTGCCAGCCGTAGGCCTCATAACGTTTCGCCACATCCTCGGAGAAAGCGATCGATGTATCGTCCTCAATCGAAATCTGGTTATCGTCCCAAATCACGATGAGGTTGCCAAGCTCCTGGGTGCCAGCGAGCGACGAGGCTTCCGACGTGACGCCTTCCTGCATACAGCCATCACCAGCGATGACGTACACGAAGTGGTCAAACGGGCTCTCACCTTCTGGCGTGTCCGGATCGAACAGACCATGCGAACGGCGGGCAGCCATCGCCATACCAACTGCGGAGGCGAGTCCTTGACCGAGCGGACCGGTGGTGATCTCCACGCCCTTGGTGTGCCTGTACTCGGGGTGGCCAGGGGTGGCGGATCCCTCGGTACGCAGCGCCTCAAGATCCTCCATCTCCAATCCATATCCCGCGAGGAAAAGCTGGATGTACTGGGTGAGCGAGGAGTGGCCAGCGGACAGGACGAAACGATCGCGGCCCAGCCACATGTCATCAGTAGGATCGTTACGAACTACCTTCTGGTACAGCAGATAGGCGGCGGGAGCAAGCGACATTGCGGTTCCCGGGTGGCCGTTGCCAACCTTTTGCACTGCATCTGCAGCAAGCACGCGGGCGGTACTCC